>QMVM01000282.1 GCA_003661105.1 Methanosarcinales archaeon
AGATTAACACAGATGGACACAGATTATCGGTGTAAACGACTTTTCATATCGACAGTGCTCCATTATGGCAGTTGTGGTTGCGTAAGACAATCCGACGTTCCCAGAAAATAATAAAAAGACTCTACGGTTTTGAACATCCGAAAAAATCGAAGTCTCGAACCTACACCGTATGATGAGATCGCCGCCCATACGGCTTTGAGATATTGCTGATAATCGGGTGGAGAAGCTGCCGCCAACCGCTCCTGCACCGGAAAACCCGGATGACGCGGATCAGTATAATCTCGCAATACAGGCACGCCACATAAAGTTTTATCTCTCACACATCCCAAGTAATGTCAATGCAGGAGTCACTGATTATTGAGGAGTTTGCGAATGCGGGATATCAGGTCAGCCCGGATGCGGTCGCGCTTATCGGCTCGTACAGCGCGCCTGATACGATCGTTTTCAAGGTGCTGCAATCGCTTGATGATTCGGTGCTCGTGGTGGGCAGGGAACATCTCAACCTCGATGGCGTGAAGATTCCTGAAAAGCCGGCAGATAAATTGGCGGAGAAATTAACAGAGAAGTTATCGAAACCAGCCGATGCTCCGGCAGTGAATATACTCTCGGATATCAGCAATGAATCGACATGCGTTGGAGAATACTCCGAGTTTGTACGATACTTCCGCGATCGTTACACGCGGTTAAGCGGCATCATCAGGGGGCGGATCACAGCGCGCCCAATCGAGTCACTGCGCGCGAGGCACAGCGGAAGGGAGTATGACAGCGTCTCGATAATCGGTACGGTCTTTGATGTCAGGACGACATCAAAAGGCAACAAGCTGCTGGAGCTCGAGGATCCTACCGGATCGTTCCCTGTGCTGGTCCGCCCATCCGACCGTGATCTGTGGGATATCGCATCTGGCATCGTTCATGATGAGGTGATCGGGGTTACAGGTTCGATCACCAGAGATGGGCATCTGATGATTGTAAAGAACATCGTGCTGCCAGATCTGCCGAACAGGTACAACCAGATGCTTCCTGATAATGGAAGTCGCCACAAGCGATTCTCATCGGCACCACGGTCCGGTGGGCAAGACATTAACGGTAACGGCAGTGAACACGGTAACGGAGACAGCACGGCTGGTTGCGCAGCACTGATTTCAGATGTGCATATCGGAAGCGACACGTTTCTTGGGGATGCATTCTCCGATTTCATCGACTGGCTCGGTGACGGTCATGAGCCGGTGCAGTACCTGATAATAGCAGGTGATATCGTGGACGGGGTCGGGATATACCCGGGTCAGGAGTCTGAACTGGAGATCCCTGATGTCTACGACCAGTACAGGCGTGCGGCAGAGTATCTCGGACGGGTTCCTAAGAATATCAGGATCATAATAGCGCCCGGCAACCACGATGCAGTGAGGCTGGCAGAACCGCAGCCAGCGCTACCCGAGAAGATCAGGTCGATGTTCTCTGATGATGTGATCTTCACCGGCAATCCAGCGCTTGTTGAGATCTGTGGCGTACGGATCCTGATCTATCACGGACGCTCGATGGATGACCTGATCGCAACCATCCCGAAGATGAGTTACCAGCGTCCGGAGCTGGTCATGATCGAGATGCTCAAGCGCAGGCATCTTGCGCCCATATACGGCGGCAGGGTATCGATTGCGCCTGAGAACTCGGATCATTTCGTGATCGACCGGGTGCCGCATATCCTCCACTGCGGGCATGTCCACACCATTGGAATAGATCATTACAAAGGCGTCACCGTGGTCAATTCCGGAACATGGCAGTCCCAGACCGATTTCCAGAAGCGGATGAACCTCGATCCTGTTCCGGCCCATGCCACAATCGTCGATCTTGCGACACTTGGCACGAAGATGGTCAAATTTGCGTGATCGACCCCAATTAATAGCCCTATCGCCCATATCTCCGCTGGCGCTTCTGGTAGTCTCGCATGATCCTTAAGAAGTCCAGCCGCCTCATATCAGCGAAATTCACATCTGTGAAATACAGTTCGGAATATATCGTCTGCCAGATCAAAAAATCTGTCAGGTGCTTTCCACCTGCACGGATGACCAGATCAGGATTGTGCCTGAAGAGGAGGTGGGATTCAATCATATCTGAATTGATATCCTCGTAATCGATCTCTCCACGCTCCACCCGCCCCATAATAGCCCTTATCGCATCAGTAAGTTCGAGTTTCCCACCATATCCGATCGAGATATCAAGTTTCACCTCCGGACTCCTATTTCCGATCGGGATCGTCCTCAGCCCCTGATCGTCCTTTGTGTATATCCTTGCTATTAGATCGGTTCTCGCAAGTCTGTCGATGATCTGCGAAGCCACGTCCTCTCGCAGGGGACCATCCGCGATCACAGCGATGTACACGATAAGCGATCCGATGCCGAGATCTGCGCACCACGAGACAAAGGATCGCAGTTGTTTAGCCCCGCCCGGTGCAAGGAGATCGCTCTCGGTAAGCGCAAGCGTGAGCCCGACTGGTAGTTCGTACTTGCTGACCCGTGAGTGCAGTCGGTGCTCGTATATGCGTTCGTATATGCGCTGGAGCATGACTCGGTATTATGGCGGCGAATGGGTTATTGGTTGCGCCCAAAAAAAGTACAGAACCGAAAAGCCCAAAAAGAATTGTGTAAGTCATACGCTTGCTGATATATCTAAGATAAGGGACGCTTCTGGCTACAATCCCAAATATTCGCTTGAAGAAAGGTATCCGGGAGCTTATTTAGATCCTAATCGCCCCATCTGAATTGTTTTGTTGTTTTTGCAAGTTTTATCGGATGTCCGGTTTCATCCATATCCTCGATGGTGATGATCACATTGATACGGTCCCCATCATCAGGCACCTTCTTGAGTTCGGACATCAACTCGTATTCACCGGGACCTGTGTAACTGACCGACCTCCAGTAACCGATAAAAGCACCCCTGTCTTGCGGGTTGTGGATGCATTTCATATAAACGCCCGGGGTATTCATCGGGGCGTCCTGATATTTCCGTAGTACGCTTGCGGTTTCGGTGGAAACATCGGTGCTCACAATCTCCGGAGTACCGTCGTCAGCCTCTGCGACGAGCACTTTCGCCTTTATCACTGTTTTCCCATCGGATATACACCCTGAAGCAGCGATCAGAAGAACAAATAGTACCACAACTGCTCCAGTTTGTCCCATACAAAAGTAAACGGTCTCATATTGTTCTTAAGTTTTTCGGTATTTGCAGATTCGTGTGTAGTCCAAAAGTTTCTGGAATAACC
>QMVM01000283.1 GCA_003661105.1 Methanosarcinales archaeon
ATGTTGAACCGGACCTTTGAAGTAAGCGGGGGCAATGTGACACGCATAGACGAGATAGACGACCCGGTGGTACATCTGTACAATGAATCGGATGGATGGGTGGATGTGGCGCTGCATCACCGCCTGAATGATTGCGACTCTATCATCTGGAGTGATGCCGGAGCCGAACTTCCGGCACTGCTTCCCGATCTCTCGATACCTTATAAGATCGGATTCGATTCGGAGCCACACACAAAATTCACGACAACTGTGGAGACGACGATCACAAACAGAGGCGCAGCCATCTCTGACAACTTCGATGTGGTGTTCATTGTGGATGGTGAACCGCTCGATGTGAAGACGCTGTCACCGATTAGTCCGATGGACAATATGACCGTCACGTTTAAGTGGGAGCCGGAAGATGCTGGCAATCGCACGATCGTAATCGGGATTGATCCTGCTGGTGTGGTCGATGAACTGGATGAAAGTAATAACAATGCACCGGCAGCCGTGGTGGTGGAAGAGCCGAGGGTCATCACGATTCCTCACGATTATCCGACCGCCCAGATGGCGGTAGACAGTGCCACTGCATATACTCTAATTTATATTAATGAAGGTGAATATAATGGCTGGCTGACAATTAAGGATAAGCATCGCATGAAAGTGATCGGCACAAACGAGAATGCAGGGCTTGTGATCCACGACGGAAACTCGGACATGATAAAGATATCAAACTCAAGCGATATAGATCTTACTGGCTTTACGGCGATGGCGAAGAGGAAAGATTGGTATGTGGATTATGTGCGGATCATTGCGGTATACGATTCCGATAACATCTCGCTTACGAATCTTGTGCTGGAGCATGATTCATGGCAGGATTGCAGTTTCCTTATGAGGATTGATAACTCGGTCGACTGTGTGGTCTCAGATAACTTCATGTCAGGCAGTGGTGGAACGTCAGGTCTGCTGATCACAGCAGACAACAACACAGTCTGCAACAATACAATCGATAACTGCTGTTACGCAATCAAGGTGACCGGGACTAACAACACGATTCATTCCAACAATCTCTTTGCAAGCGCAATGGATTCCGGCTACAATAACCACTGGAACGCAAGCAGCCCGGTAAGTTACATGCACAATGGTACGACATTCACAGACTACATCGGAAACTACTATGATGCGTACAGAGACCAGGATCTGGACGATAATGGCATCTGGGACACTCCGTATAACATCAACGAGAACACAAGTGATTATCACCCCCTCCGAAAGCCATATAGGGAAGAGTATATCTTAAGCATCAGATCGATCTCGTTACCGAATAGACCATACGCCGAGCAGAACAACACAATCATTGTGGTAATCAGCCAGAACTCGCAGAGAAAGACCGATATCACTGTAGATCTTATGGTCAACAGCGAAGTGCTCGAATCAAAACGCGTCAGACTGAGCAAAACAAGTGAAACGACTCTGAAATTCCACTGGACCCCAAGTAAACCGGAAATCCATAACATATCCCTCGTTGCGTCCATAAACGACTCGATAACATCCTTCCGAACAAGTCGATCCCTCTTCGTAAAAGTACACGAGCCGCCGTATAACTGTTCAGATAACGTCACCGCAGCACTCCAATTCCTCCGGGCGAAGCAGACTCCACAAAGCGGCAGCATCGGATCATTCTCAACATCTGCATGGGCGGTACTTGCATTCTCTGCTGCAGGAGATGACCCTGGTGCAGCACTCACTGGCTTTTTGTCGGAGTATCCTTCGCTTCCGGAGAATGAGTTCGTGCTCGCAACCTTTGAAGACTGTGCACGCACCTGTCTTGCCATAAGCACGTCCGGAGGTGCCGATCCAAATAACTTCGGGGGTATAAACTACCTCACATTGGTTAAGTCATACCATGATGGAGTCCAGTTCAATGAGCCCACCTCTGTAAACGATGACGCAATGGGCATCCTCGCACTCACAGCGTATGGCGATCCAAACGCCACAGAGATCATCGATCACTCGGTTGGCTACATCACATCCCGTCAGAATGGCGATGGTGGCTGGAGCGAGAAGATCGGAGAGCCTGCCTGGAGCATTACTGATGGAAACACAACGGATGGCAACACCACCTCCGGGATCGCAAGCGATATGAGAACGACGTCACTTGTCGTCCAGGCGCTCGTTGCGGCAGGCGAATCCCCTGATTCTGATGTTATCACGAATGCCTCATCATTCCTGCGCAACAATACCGGCATAGATGGTGATCTCTCTGATGCGGTCACGACCGCTTATGCTGTGCAGGCAATTCTTGCTATGGGTAAAAATCCTCTTGAATGGCGGAATACAAACACCAATGAAAGTGCTACACCGATCGATTATCTACTGAGTCTGCAGCAGCCGGATGGCTCGTTTAACTACACCGCAAATGGATCATTCTTCCCTCCGGATATCACTGCAAAGGTGGTCCCGGCACTAGCGGCATGTCCGTACCCGCCGATGGTGACGGATATCGATTCATATCCGCTTCCGGAGATAACACTGATAGGCTATATCGATGTCCCTGAGACGATCTACGTGAATACGAGTTGCACCGTACATGGGCGTCTCAAGTGTAATGGCGGGAGGTTCAATGTCTCTCTCCTCGAGGATGGTGCCCCCGCATCCAGCACAACATTGCGGTCGTTATGGTGCGACTCTGAGATTCCATTCTCGATTGAATGGATGCCTTCTGTGGACGGACCTCTCAATATAAGCATTTTTGTAGATTCGAGTAACCGTGTCAAGGAAACGAATGAGAATAACAACAACCTATCCGGAAAAGTTTTTGTAAACCTCCCTGACCTCACAATCTCAAACGTATCACTTCCGAACCAGATAGTTGTGAATGCAACAAACATCATCAACACAAGTGTCTGCGGAAGAACAGATGAACATTTCAATGTGACGTTTCTGGCAAACGGTGGGGAGGTTGGCAGAAGAAAACTCACTGGTATACTGGATGCTGTTAATCTCTCTTTTGAGTGGATGCCTGACTCAACCGGAATCCACAACATCTCGTTTATCGCAGATTCGGATGATGCAGTCCGGGAGGCGTGTGAGACAAACAATATAGCAGCAGTCGATGCAGAGGTTTTTTTCACCGATCTGGTGCCGGTTAACCTGACCCCGAGGGTGGCATTCGTGCATGCAAGAAATAACATCACAGTTGTGATCAGCGGAACCGCGGAGGGGTTTAATGTCTCGCTTGTGGAGAACGGCACCG
>QMVM01000284.1 GCA_003661105.1 Methanosarcinales archaeon
AAGGACTTGAAGTATCGTAGTACGTCTGCGCCCTTGCCGCCTTGCATCTTCGGCAAACTCGACGCTTGCAGGATTTAGGTAATAGGTTAATGAGATAGAGATGATGTTGAACAGTTTTATCAAAAAGCTAACTGCTAATGGCAAAGAGCTGACTGCACAGGTGGAATGATATCGTAACTGAGGACATTTGATTAACAGATATCAAGAGTTATTTAATAATACACGATGAAAAAAAATAATCAGAAACCTAAAAAGAAAAAGAATATCAGGAAAAAGAATTCGACTCAACAACAAAAAGAGAAGGCTTTATCGGTAGCTTCACAAGTTAATTTGACCAAAAAGAAATTGACAAAAAAAAAAGCGGCACGGACCATAGCAAAAAAAGTTGTTATCAAAAAGAGTGGCGGGGAAAATCCCATTTTTAAGAATATCGTTAGGTTGAAACAGTTTTTACGGGAATCGAAGGTGGAGTTAAAAAAAGTAAAATGGCCAACCCGGAAAGAGTTGATAGCCTCTACTTCTGTTGTTATTGTTTTCACCATTATAATTTCTCTATTTTTAGGTTTGATGGATTTTAGTTTTATAAAAATTATTAAAACAATTGTCGGATAGTTTTTTAACTTTATTTCTTGCTGAATTGTTACGTTCATTCAAAATTGTGTCTGAACGGACTTTTTGTCCAGACACTAATTAGGTTGCAATGGTGTTAATGTGGGTTTAAAATGGTATATAGTTCAAACTTATTCAGGTTTTGAGAACAAAGTTAAAAAAAATCTGGAAGAGAGCATTAATGTTCTTGGAGAGGGAGAATTTTTTGGCAAGATCATTGTTCCTGCTGAACAAGTGATTGAGCTTAAAAAAGGTGAGAAAAAGACCTCGTCCAGAAAATTTTTCCCGGGATATATCATGGTGCAAATGGATCTTAATAAAAAAACCTGGCACATAGTCATGAATATAGCCAAAGTAACCGGATTTGTTGGCGGTGATGTCAATCCGACCCCTGTTCCAGAGAAGGATGTGGAACTTATTCTTAATCAAATGGAAGAAGGGGTTAGTAGACCAAAGCCCAAATATCACTTTGAACAGGGTGAAGAAATTAAGGTAATTGATGGCCCTTTCAGTAATTTTCAGGGCGTAGTGGAAGAAGTTAAATCAGATAAAGAGAAATTAAAAGTGCTTATTTCAATATTCGGGCGCTTAACTCCGGTAGAGCTGGATTTTATTCAGGTCAATAAGATCTGACATGTTCTAGGAGGCTGTCCGAGAATGCCCTTTTTCCCAAACTCTGCGTTATGCTCAAAAAATTATCCTCGAAATATCAACTATATGTCTGCGGTAATCTTTTGAGCAAGCCTTGATTTTGAAAAAAATTGCTATTCTCGGACAGCCTCCTAGTATGATTTTCAACCTGAAAATTATTGGAATATTGATTTTATACGTTTATTAATTCTCACATATTGTTAAGAGAGCCCTTTGAAAAAGAGTTGATATCGTTCAAGTTCAATGATAGCGGGACTTTCAGTCCAAAGAATATGTTAAATGCTGGATAATTCCAATTTCAGGCGATATATATTGGATTCAAGAGATTTTTTTCAAAGCATTTAAAGATTTTAGGTATGAGGTTTATTATGGCAAAGAAAGTTATGGGATCCGTAAAGCTTCAGGTTAAAGGAGGGCAGGCTAATCCTTCACCTCCCATTGGCCCGGCACTTGGGCAGTACGGTGTTAATATTGCGGAGTTCTGTAAGGTCTTTAACTCAAGAACTCAGGATCAAATGGGCACAGTTATACCTGTTGTTATAACTATTTATGTTGACAGGTCTTTTTCCTTTATTACCAAAACACCCCCGGCTGCCGTTCTGCTTAAGCAGGCAGCGAAGATTGCCAAGGGATCAGGTGAACCAAACAAGGAAAAAGTAGCTGAAATAACTTTGAAACAGGCGGAAGAGATCGCAAAAATCAAGTTTGAAGATCTAAATGCCTATGATTTGGATAGTGCGGCGAGAATAATAGAGGGTACGGCGAGAAGTATGGGTATTAGTGTTATTAAAGCTTAGACTGAGAGGGATTATTATATGGCCGGAAATGGAAAAAAATACAGGGAACAGGCCAAAAATATTGACAAATCTAACCGGTACGATTTTATAAGCGGAATTAATCTGGCTCTATCTTCAGCTTATGCGAAATTTGATGAAACTATTGATTTAGCTGTCAGGTTGGGGGTTGATCCAAGACATGCCGAACAGATGGTGAGAGGATCTGTGGTTCTGCCTCATGGCATTGGAAAAAAGATCCGCGTAGCTGTCTTTGCTAAGGGTGAAAAAGAAAAAGAGGCCCTCGATGCAGGAGCGGATTTTGCCGGTTCGGATGATCTTCTGGAGAAAATTCGGAACGGTTGGCTTGGGTTTGATAAAACAATAGCCACGCCTGATATGATGAGTACCGTTGGAAAACTTGGGCGCATTCTTGGGCCTCGTGGAATGATGCCCAATGCCAAGCTGGGCACCGTCACCTTTGATGTTGCAAAGGCAGTCAAAGAGATAAAAGCCGGAAAGATAGATTTTAAGGTTGAAAAAGCGGGCATTGTGCATGTCCCAATGGGCAAGGTATCGTTTGGTTCCGAAAAACTGAAAGAAAATATTGCAGCTTTTATGGGAACTATCCTGAAATTAAAACCTCCATCCAGTAAGGGAACCTATATCAGAAGTATAGCGTTATCCTCGAGTATTGGGCCCGGGATTAAGATTGATCCTGCAAATCTTAAGGAACTTTTGTAGCCGTTTATGGCTCGAAATTGGAAATAAGGAAATCAGGATATCTGTCTGTGGGCGGGCGTTTACAGGCGGGGATGCAAAGAGATTCAGCGCTGGATGTTTATAAACCGGCAGAACCGTTGACAGATATGGTTCGGCATGACTTTGATAATGGGAACAATCAGAAGAAAAGCTTTATCTGAGTCAAACGTGACAGAATACAATGCAACAGGTAAGAGATCCGCAGGCATATAGTCAGTGTCCATCCATAAATAGGATAGTTTGTTTGAGATCAGGGCGCTCTGAAATTTTAACCACAGGAATACATTGATTATTTCGAGGATTAAAATTTTAGTGCAACGCAGATATCAGGCAAAATAGCCATTTATGGATGGGTGCTAGGAGGCTGTCCGAGAATAGCAATTTTTTTTCAAAATCAAGGCTTGCTCAAAAAATTACCGCAGACATCTATT
>QMVM01000285.1 GCA_003661105.1 Methanosarcinales archaeon
CCATGCCAGACGAGATATCAACCGCAGTGATATGCACCTCGGGGTTGTCTTCAGCAATCATTGCAGCCAGAACTCCAGTTCCCGCACCAACCTCAAGATACCTCCCTCCCTTCACGCCAAGAGCTATGATATGATCCAGGAAGCTTCCATACATAATATTTCTATGGTTTTTAGCCATTTCTGCATATTGTCGTGCGTTATCTATATCTGAGATCGCTTCTTCATGGGATTCTATTCTTTTTGGCATCTTTCCCCCTCCTGTTTTAGATGGGTCCGCCCATTACAATTGGGCTTATGTGTTCCGACTTGCCACCCCGGGTTCCGATAAGGAACGTCAAACAACGGTTCTGCGGGTCACATACGCGCAAGCAAGATCGTCGACACCTTCATGCAGATCACGCACCAGGAATTTAAACTCCTTTAACCCGAGAAAGCCATAGCCCTGCAGAAGCTCTTCGATGTACCCGCGGCTATGCATGAAGGCTGGCACACCCCAATCGCTCATGATCTCAGAATATCCCTGTGGGCACTGATTGGCAAATGGCATGGAACCAAGCCCGGTACCTATTCCGATATCAAGCAGGCGCTCATGGGGGCTTACATACTCAAAGCAGAGACCGAAGAGCACTTTGGGACCAAACCACCAGGTTTCGCGGGCTTCCCGGTCGTAGTCGGAAGCATGTTCGTCGTGTGCACGAATGCCATCGTTCTTTTCCATGTTGACACCTTTTGGTCGTTTTCAATTATTCATATTCCCATCCACAAGCAGCCCGCCTGATAGTTCTGTCGTCTCGTTGTGGTGGGGATTATGATGGATCAGTATGTGTAACAAAGTCGATATAATAACGTTACAACACTTCTCCCTTCCTGAGCGACTCGATCTCCGCTTCCCCGCGTATCCGCAGGAGAAACGTTCCGTAACACGGCTTGGTATATGGAAAGATCACATCATCGCCGTCAACCCCGATTAATACCGGAGGAACTCCGATCAGATATACATCAAACATCCTGTAGCCGGGCTTGACCTGATAAAATTCCTTAAAATTTTTCTTAACGTATTCTCTACACTCCTTAAATGACGTATTCTTAAGGATTACCTCATATTTCATCTGTTCTATGCATCCCATGCCATCACCTGGTCTATACGCTTCTTCAGTGGAACCGGGTTGTGACCGGTTTTATAAACAATTTTCTCGCATTCAAAATCGATCATCGACGCAAACGCATCTGCATCGCTTCCAAAAACGATCGCAAATAGTTTTGCGTCCGATATGCTGCTTAATGTGGAGAGGTACGATATTCCGGCATCGTTGCGCACAAATACGAAGCATAGATCGAAGTCCGCCTTCTTTTCAGCAAGATTTTCTATGCATGAATCCAGATCGACCGTTTTTGAAACGTAATTCCCTTCCGGATCAGAGACTTTCAGAAGAGCAATAGCAGATCTCGTCCCCGCGACTGTCACGTCGATACTATCTCTCTTGAGTTTGTTTGCAAGATAAAGTGCAATTGCAGTCTGAACTGGAGATTCCGGACATCCCAGCAGAAAAAGCGCGTTACTCATATCAATTCACCCCAGCGCCTTTACAATCGAGACATTCCGGATCCCGCTCGACCGGTATCTCGCTCATTGTTGTAGCCGCTCCGTCCCAGAAGAGGAGTCTGTTCGTTGCGAGTGTTCCGGTACTCGAGATATATTTCAGAACCTCAGTCACCTGGATGCTTGCCACAACTCCGCATGTCGCGCCGATGATCGGAAAAACTCCTTCCGGCGGATCGTTTGGGAATATGCATCTCAGACATGCAGTCTCTCCCGGGATTACGGTTGTTACTTGCCCGACAAACCCGTGAACTGCTCCATGAAAGAGCGGGATGTTCCTTACTATCGCCACCTTATTCAGCAGATATCTTGCATGAAAGTTGTCCATCGCATCAACGATCAGGTCAGAGTCGCCAACGAGTTCGGAGGCATTGTCTTCATCGATCTTCTCTGCTATGACCTCTATCTCGACATCAGGATTGATTTTTACCAGTTTTTCTCTGGTAGAATCGATCTTCATCCGCAAAACGTCGTCGCTCCAGTGCAGGATCTGCCGGTTCAGATTGCTTACGTTAACCCTATCAAAGTCCGCAATCACCATCTTGCCGATGCCTGCCGCTGCAAGATAGATTGCCGATGGAGAGCCAAGTCCACCAGCACCCGCGATAAAGACGTTTGCATCCCTGATCCGCTCCTGCCCGTCCTCTCCGAGTAGCGGTATCTGCCTGTTGTACCTCTCTGATCTCGCTCTTGTCATCATAGTCCTCGCAATCCCTGATTCAGCATGATCCGGTCGGGATGGGTATAAACCGTGCACCTGTTCCCCCTTGCAAAGCATATCAGCGTCACTCCTGCCAGATCCGCCGTGCGAATTCCCTTATCGGTGGCGGCAGATCTCGATATCACGATCGGGATGCCGGTATTGGCGGCTTTCGATACCATCATTGCCGGCTGTCTGCCGCTGCATCCGAGAACGCATGCGGATAGATCAATATTATTAAGAATGGCGTGTCCGACGACTTTATCAACCGTATTATGCCTTCCTATATCCTCACTCCTTGCAATCTGCCTTCCATCAGAGAAGAGAACAGAACAGTGCACCCCTCCGGTTCTTTTCCAGATTTCAGATACTAGCGAATCTACTACCTCGGAAATATAGTCTTTTTCGATTGTAACGGAGGATTCGGAGGATTCGGTTGTACACTTCTCTTCCGGCGTCTCTGCATACACACGTATCTCATCCCCTGATACCTGCACACCGGAAACACTGGATGCAAGCCCTTCGCAGATGACATGACCTGCCCCCAGTTCCTCAAGTTGGGACGGACTTGCGATCAACTCATAGATGAACTCGTTATTCAAGTATAACCGGAAAGATGTCTCGATGCAGATATCCTCCATGGTCCCTGCGACACGATCATTATCTACACGTGTTGCAGGTGATTGGCAGATGTTCATCTCGTCTCCTTCATAACTCCATCGACCCAGCGGCAACCGTCCTCTGACAGTTCCTTCTTCCACATCGGCACCCGTTCTTTCAGCTCGTCGATCACATACTCACATGCAGCAAACGCATCCTTCCGGTGCGGGGCGCCGCATACGATGAGCAAGATGTTATCGCTCACAGCAAGCGTTCCTGTGCGGTGGATGACGTCAAG
>QMVM01000286.1 GCA_003661105.1 Methanosarcinales archaeon
AGAAATATGAAAAGCTAAGGATCCGATCAGTACAACTGCACCCGAAAACAAAAACGCAGTAATATCTGATAGTTCCATTGTTATGCCTCATCCCCAATTACCCTAAAACCTCAAACCATAATCTCATACTCATACCCCCTCGCCTCCAGCCCTTCCCACGCCTCATCAACCTCTTCCTGTATCGCCCCGATATCCTCCTCCGAAAGGTGCGAAAACCTCCCCTGCGCACGCAGATACTCTGAAACCCCCCGCCGCTTCTTCGGAATGTAGGTCAGATTAACCCTGCCATCCACAATCTCATAGAGCTTCCAGATCCCTGTTCTCACCGCCAGCCGCCCAATATCAATTCCTTCAGACGGATCAAAACCCCAGCCAACAGGACATGGCACCAGCAGATCGATATAAGCCATCCCCTTAACCTCAGCCGCCCTCTTAACCTTATTCAAAAAATCAACTGGATATGACGGACATGCTGTTGCGACATAAGGTATTCTGTGAGCCGCCATGATTGCAGGCATATCCTTTTCCACCTCAACCTTCCCTCCAGGCGTTGTCGATGTAGACGACGCACGCGGCGTCGAGCTTGCCCGCTGGTGCCCGGTGTTCCCGAATGACTGGTTGTTGTAGCAGATATAGATCATGTCGATATTCTTCTCTGCCGCTCCTGACAAGCTCTGGAGTCCGATGTCATACGTTGCGCCATCACCGGCATAACCCAGTATATTGGCTTTTATATTCTTTCTTCTGAGTGCATAGTAGAGTGCTGTTCCTGCGGCACCAGTATTCTCGATTGCAAGATGGATCCATGGAACCCGAAGCGGTGTTGTCGGATAAACCGGGAGCAGGGTCATGCAGCCGGAGCCATTGATGACGACTGTGTCCTTCCCAAGAACCTTTAATGCAAGACGAAGTCCGAGGGACGCAGAGCAGCCCTGACATGCGACGTGCCCTCCGACAAGGTAGTCCTCCATCGGGATATCGGTTAATTTCTTCAGATAGGAGTCTTTCAAAATATCCACTCCTCTACATCTTGTCCAAGTCTTCCGAAGATCTTCTCGTACTTTTCGACGCCGATCCTTCTGCCTCCAAGCCCTGCAATGAAACTGGTAACACTCCTTCCGAGGCAGGCTTTCACCTCGGTTGCTATGATTCCGCCGCTCCCGGGCGAGATATCCTGGTCGATTACGCCGATCTTTTCCACATCAGAGAGCGCATCAGTGATCCCCTCGCATGGAAACGGACGCATTGTCCTCAACCTGAGCATTCCCACCTTTTCTCCATCCGCCCTCAGTTTGTCAACCGTGTATTTGAGCGTCGCTGATTCAGAGCCGCAGATCAGAAGCGCACGCTCGGAATCTTCCAGACAGTACGGCTCGACAAGCCCGCACGCCCATCCCCGCCCGGTCATCTTCTCCCATTCGGCGCAGACATCTGTTATAACGTCCTTTGAGTTGCACATCGCCATGCGCTGCTGTGACCTGAAGTACATGTACTCATCAAAGACAGCGCCACCCATGCTCATCGGATATTTCGGATCCAGAATGGTGTGTGTCGGGTTGTATGCGGGCAGAAAATCATCTATCTCATCCTGACTCGGGATCTCCACCGGTTCTCTTGTTGCGGAGAGTGTAAAACCATCGAGATTGATCATCATCGGCAGCAGGACCTCGCTATCCTCTGCAATCTTATACCCCATCACCACACTGTCCAGAACCTCCTGGTTGTTCGAGCAGAATATCTGAAGCCATCCGGAGTCCCGCTGCACAAGCACATCGTTGTGATCCGACCAGAGTGTTATCGGCGCAGACAGTCCCCTGCTGACGTTGACCATAATCACTGGAAGCCTGAGACCGCTTGTCACAAACATCATCTCGGTCATGAGCATCAACCCTTGCGAGCTTGTCGCACTGAAGACACGTGTGCCAGCAGATGAGGCGGCTGCGAGAGCGCTCTGAACGCTGTGTTCTGATTCCATCGGCAGAAAGTCCGCATCCATCTCGCCACTTGCAATCCATGATGCGATCTCCTCTATTATCGCGGTCTGGGGAGTTATCGGGAAGTTCGGGATTATCTCTGCCCTCGCAAGTCTTGCCCCCCATGCGGCAGCGCCATTTCCGGTGATCATCCGTCTCGTGTTCACTTCTCACACCTCCCTTTGGGCTGTGATGAATCTACACCCATTGACGCATATCCCGCAGCCCTTGCAGTGATCGTAGTCGATCCATATATCCGCGTCACTGACGTGTATGGCGCCTTCCGGACAGAAGACCCAGCATTTGCCGCACCGCACACATCTATCGCTGTCGATTGTTGGTCTGAATACTCGCCATGTCCCGGTATTATTCTTAAGCGCACTCGCAGGCTCTCTGATTACCGGAACGCCGTTCGCACCATCATAAGATATGTTAATGATCCTCATCTCGCGGTCACCCCTGCCCCTGCCCCGGTCACCAGCTCGCATGCTTTCAATGCGCCAGCTATGTTCTTATCGATCAGATCCGGAGGATATTTTTTGAGTTCGTCCCTGACTGCCTTCTTAAACGCATCGACTGTGATCAGATGCGTTATCCCGATCAGAAATCCGATGATCACTACATTCGGGATCGGCTTTTTCAGATACTCAAGTGCAATTCCGGTTCCATCGACACAGAAGACTCTTAGATATTTTATTTCAGGATGCGCAGCCTTAAAGTCCCTTGTGTTCCGGGTTGTGTTTATTATTATGGTGCAGTCGGCTGGTAAATTTGAAAAGACATCCTTGACCTCGATTATCGACTCATCGAGCAACATCAGAATATCGGGCTTTGCGATATACCCCCTCAGAAGGATCGGCCCCGCGTCGATTCGGACAAACGCCATGACCGGCGCGCCCCGTCTGGCAGCACCATAGAGGGGGAAGTCCTGTGCATACAACCCATCATATAGTGTTGCTGTGCCAAGTATTCGGGAGGTCACAACCACGCCCTGACCTCCTCGCCCATGTATTGTTATTTCAAGCATGGAAAATCCCACCATTCGTCCGGAAGCGGGGGCTGCGTCGGGAGCTGATGTGCTCTTCCACATAATCGCATATAACAATTTGTGCTTTCCATGCTTTCTTGCCCTCGACTGAGACTTTTTAATTTATTCTGGTCGGTTGAAAACATGGCGCCAACCCGACAAATACGGGTATTATTGTGTGGGTGTAAT
>QMVM01000287.1 GCA_003661105.1 Methanosarcinales archaeon
AGATGGATGTAATCAGTGAAATCTGTGTTAATCTGTGGCTAAAACAGTATCAGCCACAGATTAACACAGATGGACACAGATTATCGGTGTAAACGACTTTTCATATCGACAGTGCTCCATTATGACAGTTGTGGTTTCGTAAGACAATCCGACGTTCTCAGAAAATGATAAAACATCTCCCGCAGTCAGTCGCCACGCCGCCTCCGAAATCGCTTCGTCACCCACTTCTCAATCTCGATTACAAAGAATCCGGGAAGTGCAAAGAGGATCATGAGCCCCCACCAGTCAAACGGCAGCGGCAACGTTCCGAGAATGGCGTTTCCGACCGGATGGTAGACGATTGCAAGTTGCACCACAATAGTGATTGCGATTCCAAGAAGTAGCCACCGATTAGAGAACGGGCTCCTTGTAAATGCCGAGTCTGTGATCGACCGTGCAGTCATGAGGTAGCAGAGATGCACCAGCACAACGGTTGTGAATGCAGCGGTCTGCGCCCGTGCGATCATGCTGTTGTGCAGGTCGGAATCCACCACGTCGATCGCAGGTATCCCGTAGTGATAGTATATCGCAAACCCGGCTACCGCCATCACAATAGAGATGAGCCCGACCTTCCGGAAGAACGGGGGATCTGTTATCCGTTCATCCTGATTTCTCGGAGGTTTTTTTAGCAGATCCTTCTCCATCGGTTCCATGATGAGCGGCAGTGCCAGCGCTACCGCATCGAATAGATTGATCCAGAGTATCTGCACAGGTTCGAGCGGGAGCTTGTCATGGAAGAGTGCCAGGAATGGCGCAAGCAGTATAGCCCCTATAACCAGCAATGCTTGTCCGCCATTTGTCGGAAGCGTGTACAGAATGACTTTTTTGATGTTATTGTAGACATACCTCCCCTCTTCTACAGCAGATACAATTGTTGCGAAGTTGTCGTCAGCAAGGATCATGTCTGATGCTTCCTTGCTCACCTCTGTTCCTGTGACCCCCATCGCAATCCCGATGTCAGCGGCTTTGAGCGCAGGCGCATCATTGACACCATCGCCAGTGACCGCAACAACCTCTCCGTGCTTCTGCAGTGCCTTTACGATCCTGAACTTATGTTTGGGCAGTGCCCGCGCATACACAGACACCCCCTCAACCACATCATAGAGTTCATCATCGCTCATCTGCGACAGGTCATCTCCGGTGAGTGCGCGCTTTTCATCGGTTCCGATTCCGAGTTTGCCCGCGATCGCTTTTGCAGTCGTTACATGATCCCCTGTGACCATCGCAACCCGTATCCCGGCACTCTTACACATCCGCACCCCGTCTATCGCCTCATCCCTCGGCGGATCGATCATGCCCTCGATCCCGAGAAACGTCAAATCCGTAAGATCGCTTCGATCGATCGACATCCGGTCAGGAGGCACCACTTTGTACGCCATGGCAAGCAGCCGGAGCGCTTCTTCTGCCATCTCCTCTGCCTTCTCCAGTATAGCCCCCCTATCTATCGGTTCGATGCTGCCGTCCATCATCCGGGTCCCGCACATCCCGATAACCCGCTCAGGTGAGCCCTTCACATAGATGATTCGCTCTCCGTTCCTCTCGTGGAGCGTAGCCATATACTGCTGCTCCGAATCAAACGGCACCTCGTCCAGCCGCTGCATTGATCCGCCCTGCGTCGATCCGGCATCCTCTTCGATCTCTTTGATCTCTTCGATTCCTGCTTTCATCGCGGATACGAGAAGCGCGCCTTCGGTCGGATCCCCGATGACGGCGTGCCCGTCCTCTCCGACTACCTTAGCGTTGTTGCAGAAATAACCCACCTTTAGCGTCCCGATCATCTCTTCACTCATCCGGGATGGTGTAAACTCGCCTTCCGGATTGTATCCCACCCCACTCACCACATAATCCGTTCCACCGCTGTATATCCGTGATACAGTCATCTGGTTCTTAGTAAGCGTGCCGGTCTTATCAGAGCAGATCACGGTGGTGCACCCGAGCGTCTCCGCGGCAGGCAGTCGCTTCACGATCGAATCTTTGCGCGCCATTGCGGTCACACCGATTGCCAGAGCCATCGTCACCACCGCGGGCAGCCCCTCTGGTATCGCAGCGACCGCAAGTGAGACAGACGCAAGAAACGCGTAGACTATACCATACTCAAACCATACCGCCAGCGCAAAGTTGAAAATAGTGATCGCGAGTATTGCAATGATCAAGAATCTGGTAAACTCTTCCATCTTCCGCGTAAGCGGAGTTGTGATCTTTTCGGTCTCCTTTATCAGTTTTGCGATCCTCCCGATCTCTGTTCGTTCACCTGTTCCGACAACAACCCCTTGACCCACCCCTTTCGTCACAAACGTGCCACTGAATACCATGCACCTCTGATCAGCAATCGTTGCCTTCCCCGCGATCGGGTCGGGATGCTTGGTCACAGGCATGGATTCGCCTGTGATCGCTGCTTCATCCGCGCTCATGTTCTTTGTGTGGAAGAGCCGCAGATCCGCGGGAACCTTGTCGCCGCCTTCAAGGATCACCACATCCCCGGGAACCAGTTCCGATGCCTGTATGACTGCCTCTCCGCCATCCCGTACCACTGTCGCAGTCGGCGTCATCATCTTCAGAAGTGCCTCGGCCGATGCCTCGGCTTTTCCCTCCTGGATATATCCGATGATCGTGTTTGCGATGACTACGGCAACGATGACCGTCGTATCCATCCACATTTCAGCGCCCGCCCACAGACTGAGAGTGCTGGTTATTGCGGCAGAAGCGAGCAGGATATAGATTAAAGGACTCTTGAACTGCATCAAAAACCGGACAAATGCGCTTCGTTTCTTAAATGTCAGTTCGTTGTATCCGTAGCGCTCAAGTCTTGCTTTCGACTCCTCTGATGTGAGCCCGGACTCTCCTGACTCAAGGGTTTCAAAAACCTGTTCCGCGGTCAGCCGATACCACGCGGTTTCGTTTGATGGTTCGGATCTCACCGTAACACATCCGGAAGTGTGTGATGGACCGTCAAGAGTAACCTGTCGATGCCACCGCCGGCATGGCAGGACATTAAAGCGAAACGCCCTTCGCCAGTACCTTCTCTGTCAATAAACCGAATCACAAAGATTATCTTGTATCTCCGAATATTTGAAGATGTCGGTGGCGCAGCTGCAATTGCATGGGCCGGCAGCAAGACACCGCCCGACCCCAATCACACAAACATCTTCC
>QMVM01000288.1 GCA_003661105.1 Methanosarcinales archaeon
CAGGAATTTAGAAAAGAAATCATAATCCAGCACCTCGTATTCGGGCGCACGCGGGGTTACGCGCACGATTGCCGACCGCACACCCGGCTCTGGCGAGAATGCTTCCGGTGGCACTATCTCGAGCAACTCCACAAGAGCACGGTACTGGACACCGATCGAGAGTCTGCCATACTCCTTCGATCCATGAGGTGCCGTCATCCGTCTTGCAAACTCGTACTGGTACATCAGAACCGCCATCTCGAACGGATACTTGAGTAACTTGAATGTGATCTCCGAAGAGATTGAATATGGAAGGTTCGAAACAATTTTGTTGAACTTAAACTCCGCAAACTTAATTTTGAGCGCATCGCCGTGTATGACGTCCACGTTTGCGTTCTCGAAGCGCCGGTTCAACAGTTCAGCAAATGCTGCATCTGATTCGATTGCTATCACCGCCCTCACGCGTTTTCTGAGTTCTTCTGTGAGAACGCCTGTTCCGGCGCCGATCTCCAGCACTACGTCGCGATGATGGAGATCTGCGTACTCTACGATGTTATGCAGAACCAGATCATCGATCAGGATGTGTTGATCGGATAGTGCCATTATCGCTTCATCGTCTGCCTTTTTTTCTGGATGGTTCCGGAGGTCTCGTGGTGAACAACCGGTACCGGACATTGTTCATGAGTTCGTTCTCGATCTGATGTGCAAAGATGGTTTCCGGCCTATGTACGCCCTTCACTCTCTCTGTCAAATCCTCGAAACTTTTGAAATTTCCGGCTTTCCGCTCTTCGAGTATCGCCCACATCAGTTTCTTCCCGATCCCTGGCAGCAGTTCGAGCATGTGCTGTCTGGTAGATATCGGATATGCATCGTTTATGAAATTGATAAAACGCGTTTCGTCGTTTAGAACGATCTTTTCCAGCACATAGATGAGTTCGCTCTGCGCACCGTGTGTGAGGGATTTATACTCCAGCCTACGCTTCACATGATCGATCACATCGCGCCCTTTATCCCCAATACAGGCACGCTCACCAATCTGTGGCACAGCCCCTTCCTTAGGCACCATCTCGACCAGAACAAAGTATTTCTCACCGAGCCCATGTACAGACGGCTTCTTCTGGTACACAGGTCTGTTATCGCTCGAATCTCCATACGGGAGATAATCCAGAACCCACGCATACTCTTCCTTTCCGGGTCTCTTATCGCTATTCAGCATCGGAACGCCCCTGTCATCCATTTGTCTTACGCCACGTCAGCCACTATATCCAGCATCTGGTCCAGATCCTCGGTAGTCAGTATGAACCGCTCCTTCGCATATATGCTGCGAAGTTCATCCCTCGTTTTCGGGAGAATGTCTGCAATCCTGATTGCAATTTCAGGCTTCATATTACCTAGTTCCAGCAGATTGGCAACTAAAGTACGGGATTGTTCAGCATCGTTCTTTGAGAAGGCATCGATATGGCGGATCGCTTTCTTGAGTTCATAACCAAGCTCTTCATCTTCATCTGCCCTATCTTCCTTGATACGATCCAGCAGTTCTTTTGCCTCTGAAATTGTCAGAAGTTCCTCATTGATGACCTTTTTTACGATCATACCAAAACCTCGCTACGGTTATATACTGCTACTGCTGCTGTGGACTTAAGTGCTGTGGATATACGATAACTTCTTTTTTGGCGTTGCCATCACGTACTGAAAGGAGGTATGCACGACCGCGCCGCGCTGTGACCCTGCCAGTGCGTCCATGAAACTTGGGGTTCGGCATTCCCTTATGTACGCTCGGATCAATGACGATATGAGCCATATCTCCTGTTTCAAACTCCTGAATCGCCTTACTGATCGCTGATAACCCTCTTTTTCTCGATGGTTTCTGTAATTTGTGTCGGGTCTTTCTCCGTTCACCATGTGACTTTGCCATATTCATAACCATACATGCTATAGGGATTTAAGTGTTGCGCAGAAAAACATATAAGCATCCGCACATAATTGAAAAGGTGCTAATTCCAATATTAGTTCAGATCAGAAATAAAGACAAGGATGTGATATGAGATGACAAGTAAATCTTGTAATGTTCTTTTGGCGGTCGTAATTATAGTTGCATTAACTGTTACAGTAGCGTATGGCGCAGAGGTCGCTACAAATACCCAGTTCGCATCAGTGACACTGGAAGCAAAGGATGTCGACTGTGCAGACTGCCATGCCGGAAATCCACACGTCATCCATGAAGATGGCTTGGATGCCGGAAGGGTGACCTGTGAGGCATGTCACGGAGAAGCATTCGAGATCGGTATACCACAGTGCACCAAGTGTCACGCAGGTCCGATACATGAGGTGCATGATGTCTCGAAGGGTGCAGACTGCACAATCTGCCACACTGGCGATCTTGCGAACGTACACTACGATCTTTTCGGAGGCAAGGAACTCGTATGTGCACACTGTCACGGAGACATCATTGCCGTACATGGTGAGGGTATGGGTAGTTGTGAGAAGTGTCACAAGACTGCACCTGACATCGTAGTGCCTATGAAATCGGCAGGCATGACGATCAAGTGTCAGGCATGTCATAACTATGACGATGCTGCGAGCATACATGGAAATCTGTCAGACCCGCTCGGTTGCTACAAGTGCCACATAACCGCACCGAACTCAACACCTGCTGAGATCCCGCATAATCTGCACCTTCCGATCGGTGTAGCATGCGACCTGTGCCACCTTGCGTCGGATGACAAGATCGTCATTCCACAGTGCGGTAAATGCCATGATGCAGTGAGCATACACCTTCTCTCGAAGATCGGGATCAGCGCTACTGGGGCGGAGTGTTCGGTTTGTCATGGAACACCGCCGGAGAAGGTTGTGAAGGAGACGCCGACTGCTGTGGTAACACAGACAGAGGAAGGTCCGGTAGAGGTGGAGGCGACACCAGCTGGCAAGAAGAACATTCCCGGATTTGAGGGGGTGCTTGCTGTGACTGCGCTGGTCATTGCGATGTACTGGCGACGAAGAAATGAGTAGGCGTAATGCCTACTTTTATTTTTTATTTTATTTTGGTATATACACTATAACCTCAAACCCCCATACACATTCCTTATTGCCAAGAATACATTTATCCGGTGTACCTCAACATCCCTTCACCTGAAATATACTTCATCGCATTTCTCCTCTGCATCCACAGATACCCCTCTCACTGTCCGACACATTTTTGAGGACAAA
>QMVM01000289.1 GCA_003661105.1 Methanosarcinales archaeon
ACTATAAACATATTGGCATAGATGTGTATTCTATCTATCTACCATCTATATCAATAGTAGATAACCAATATCCCTAACTCTCATACGTACACAAATTTCACTGATTCTACCAATCCAATCATACCCATGTTTGCAGGATTAGCGTTCATGGTTTTCAACCAACCAAAAAAAACCAAAAAAAACTCAAAAATCCACCCCCTGTACAAGATATACTTTATGCTCCTCCATGCCTCAGAATAAGATATGTCACGCAAGAAACTCCAGCTCGCACTCGACCTGCTGGAAATCGACCGTGCGATCCGGATTGCAGAGGAGGCCGCCGAGTATATAGACTTAATCGAGGCGGGTACTCCGCTTGTCAAGAGCGAGGGCATGGCTGCGGTGCGTGCGCTTAGGAAAGCATTTCCAGATCATGGTATCGTCGCTGACATGAAGACGATGGATACAGGAGCGATCGAGGTCGAGATGGCTGCAAAATCAG
This sequence comes from Methanosarcinales archaeon, assembly GCA_003661105.1. Classification (GTDB taxonomy): domain Archaea; phylum Halobacteriota; class Methanosarcinia; order Methanosarcinales; family Methanogasteraceae; genus Methanogaster_A. Next base: position 482 of record QMVM01000289.1, read on the forward strand.
GCGCTGACATCGTAGCCATCCTCGGGGGTGCTGATGACTCAACGATCGAGGACGCTGTGCGTTCTGCGAGAAAGTACGGCGTATCGCTGATGGCTGACCTCTTATCTGTGAATGATCCGCTAAATCGCGCAAAGAAACTCAAAGAGATTGGGATCGAGTGTATTTGCGTCCATACCGGGATCGATCAGCAGATGAAGGGCATGGATGCGTTTGCAGTCCTCGACACGGTAGTAGGTGCGATGGGGACCGAGGTTGCGGTTGCGGTTGCCGGCGGTCTCGATTCAGAGGATGCTGCCAAAGCCGCGTCTCTCGGTGCCGATGTCATCATCGTTGGCGGTGCGATCACGCGTTCAGATAATGTCGCTTCCTCGGCAGAGGCGATCCGCCGCGCCATCGATCGTATGCCAATGCAGGCAGAGTCTACAGAATCCGCAGAGCATGCCGGAAAACAGCCGTATGATGGGGCAGTGATCGAACTGTTAAGAGAGGTATCGGCGCCGAACATATCGGATGCGATGCACCGCAAAGGCGCGATGAAGGGGATACTGCCGATATGTAGCGGCCACAAGATCGTTGGGAGGGCAATCACTGTCCGGACGCTTCCGGGGGACTGGGCAAAGCCTGTCGAAGCGATCGACCGCGCAGGTAGCGGCAATGTACTCGTGATCGACAACGGACGCGCGGATGTTGCGCCGTGGGGCGGACTTGCGACGCTCAGTTGCATGAACCGGAAGATCGCGGGCGTCGTGATCGATGGCGCGGTAAGGGATGTGGACGAGATCAGGAAGTTTGACTACCCTCTGTTTGCACGTGCGATCGTCCCGAACGCTGGCGAACCGAAGGGCTATGGAGAGATCGGCGTGGAGATTGTATGTGGCGGACAGGTTGTGCGGGATGGTGACTATATTGTTGGCGATGACAGTGGCGTGGTCGTGATCCCGAAGGAGCGGGCTTACGAGATTGCAAGGCGCGCAAAAGAGGTTTACAAGACTGAACTTCGGATAAGATCAGAGATAGAGCGCGGGAAGTCACTTTCAGAGGTTCTGGATCTTGCGAAGTGGGAGAAGGCTTAAATCCGCACTCAAACTTTCTTAGCCTGCATGCCCAACCGCACCATCTCCTCAAAGAATCCCGGATACGAGACCGCAACTGATTCCGCGGTATCGATCTTTGTATCTCCGGCCACCATCCCTGCGACCGTTAGCGCCATCACGATCCTGTGATCATCCCAATCGTGCAGCACAATAACAGCAATATTACGGCTCTGAACTGGCGGTTTGTCATCGTTCATCGAGATTCTCTGAACCGCCGAAACTTTTATCTATTCTACATCCTATGCGCATACTATAGTATCATTGAGGTGTGATTATGGTTTTCATCAAAGATGCAGATTGTAGATTGCAGATCGGTGATATCTGCTGCTCACTCCGGTTCGATGACCCTGCGTATAGCGTGTATTCAAGGAAATACTTCAATGAATTCATATCAGAAGATGAGCCAGAACTTATATTAGACATATCCATAAATCTAACTGAAAATGATCTTGAAGAGACCGATATACCGGATTCTGTTCTTCTCCCAAAGATTGTGGATGGCAATAGTTTCGATTTTCATTCCGGTTTGATAAAAGGGATATTGGACATGGATGAGAGACGATGCACGGTAACTTTTTCAGGAAAAGGTATACACAGTTTTAAGCAATTTTTGTTTTCAGTGTATTATACTTTAGTAAGACATAATCATCCAGGTGAGAGTAATTTTCTGATACATGCATGTGCCGTTTCAAGGGATGGTTGTGGTTATGTATTTTCAGGTCCATCAGAGAGTGGAAAGTCTACGATAGCCAGATTCTCTTCCGATCATACGATATTGAATGATGAAACAGTGATCATCAGGAAGGAAAATGGATCTTACATGGTGAGCAGTACGCCGTTTCGGGGAGATTATATGAATAATGAGAATGTAAGCACTGCTTTGAATGCAATATTTCTGATCAGACATGGTGAGAAGAATATCATCAAAGAAATCAGCAAAAAAGAATTTGTAATCCGATTCATGAAGGAGGTCATCTATTCGGATTCTTTACTCTCAACGAAGAGAGCAGATACGTTCTCAGAGATGATGAACTTTTGCAGCATGGTTGCAGATGAGGTGCCATTCTACGAACTGCAGTTTCTGCCTGATAGCAGCTTCTGGAATGTAATTGATGATTTGAATGGATTGACAACTGAAAAGGAGGTATAAACATGGTTTCCTTACATAGTTACCCGGCGCGTTCTGATGATCTGGTCTGGAGAATGGTCGATGGTGAGGTTGTCATCCTAACCACCGACGGCAATGAGGTTCATACGCTGAACAGGGTTGGAAGCGAGATCTGGGATCTCTCGGATGGTACTAAGAACCTTGAAGAGATAGCATCGTTGATTTGCGAGCGTTTTGAGGTGAGTTCTGAAGAATCATACGCAGATGCACTCGAATTTGCTGAAGAGCTCTCTCTTAAGAACATTTTACAGGTTACGAAAGGTAGTAGCGATGATTAGATCGCCTCCGAGACTGGTTGAAGAGGTGGTAAACAGGTACGTGGAACGCTGTATTCCTTATGCAGTGATGTTTGAACTTACTTATGAGTGTAATCTGAAATGCAGACACTGTTATGTGACCGGAGATGGTGGTGTTGAGTTATCATCAGATGAGATCAAGG
>QMVM01000290.1 GCA_003661105.1 Methanosarcinales archaeon
AAAAACGCCATCACCAACTGCCTGAACCAGACGGATACCACCTACAAAGAAGAACTTGACTCTTTGCTCACACTACGGTTTCAGAGGTTTGAAAAAGCTCAAGTTGTGACGGTGTGAAGTATAACTTCAATTGCAGTTAACGTCCATCCCTTCTTTTCTACTTGTTCCCTAAAGAATTGTTCAAGATATTTAGCTATATCATCTTTAAGAACCTTGCTCCGATATTTAGGGCAAAAAACGATATGATAGTTAGTGTGAAACACCGAACTTCCGGTGGTTTTGGCTTCCATAAACTACTTATATATACCACTTCAACCAATGTGAGTATTGTGCTAAGACGAACTTTCAAATATCGGCTATATCCAACAAAGGATCAAGTACAAATATTAACACACTGCCTGACTACTTGTAGGTATCTCTACAATGAGATGCTTGAAGACCATAAGAATGCTTATGACCGTTGTGGCGTTGGATTAAACTATAACGAGCAGGCAGGGCAGTTAAAATACCTCAATCTTGGCATATATTCACAGGTTGCGCAGGATGTCCTTCGCAGACTTGATAAAGCATTCCAAAACTTCTTCAGACGCGTGAAAAATGGTGAGAATAAGGCAGGATACCCGCGATTTCAGGGTAATAATCGGTATGATAGTTTCACATACCCTCAAACAGGTGTCAAGACTAAAGATGGTAAACTCCATCTCTCGAAGATCGGAGCGATAAGAATATTCCAGCACAGAGAAATCGTTGGGAAGGTCAAGACCTGCACGATCAAACAAGAGGGGAATCAGTGGTATGTGTGTTTCTCTGTAGAACTGTTAGACTCTGAAAAAAAGGAGATTAATACCTCTGTTGGTGTGGATGTCGGGATAACAACGCTTGTGACACTATCAGACGGTACAGAGATAGAAAATCCTAAAACACTCGATAAGTATGACTCGAAGATCCGGAAAGCGCATAGAAACCTGTCACAGAAAAAGAAGGGATCGAGTAACCGGAATAAACAAAAGATTGTCCTTACAGGGATATATCGTAAGGTAAGAAACGCTCGAAAGGACTATCTACACAAAGTAAGCCGAATACTCGCAGATGCCTACGACCGAATCATATTTGAGGACTTGCAGATCAAAAATATGGTTAAAAATCACCATCTTGCAAGATCAATCCACGATGCGTCTTGGAGCATGTTAATCAGTCTAACGACCTACAAAGCGGAAGAAGCTGGTGGGACTGTAGAATTGGTTAATCCGAGAAATACATCAAAACAATGCTCTGTTTGCGGATGTATCCAGTCGATGCCACTCTCACAGAGGACATACCGATGTCCTGACTGTGGGGCGGTCGTGGGGCGAGATCACAACGCCGCAATCAATATTTTGAATAAGCATGTACCCGCGGACTGCGGGGAATTAACGCCTGTGGAGAAAGGTTGCATGAGCAACCGCTATGAATCAGGAAGCCCCGCTACTTGTAGTGGGGAGGAAGTCACAAGTCCATAACGCGCATACATCGAGGCATACATGTTCGATCCACAAACACTCGTCGTCCCTGACGGCACCAGGATGGAGGAGCGTACCATTGTGGTTGACGGCGGTGCGATCATCGGTGGTGGCACCAACATCGAATACGGCATCATCGCAGATGAGATCACGGTCGGTGAGCACGTGAAGATATATGGCGAGGTCTCTGCACGTTCGGATGTTTACATCGACCGCAGGTCTGAGATCGGAGGCACCGTGCGTGCGAATGGCGACGCCCATCTTGGTGAGTTTACGAAGATCGATGGTAAACTCGCTGTTGCAGGCAATCTTGATATCGGGGATCACGTATCGATCAAGGACGGGTTCGAGGCGAGGGGCTGGATCACAATCAGAAACCCAATACCACTCATCATCTTCCTGTATCTGTACCTGAGTGAACTGATACGCAGCGGCAAGGACGAAGAGGTGGAAAGAGCATTGAATGATCTATTTTCCGATGATTCCGATAGTGCCGATACCCCGGTGATGGTGCTGCCTGCCAAATCCAGAATCACGCTCAGTGCGATCGAAACAGGCAAGCCCGCACATATCGGAGATGACTGCCGGCTGCAAGGCAACATCCGTGCAGAATCGGTAGCTATGGGCAGCAACACAACCTTATTCGGAAGCATCAGGGCTAAAGATATCACGATTTGTGAAAATTGTACGGTTCATGGGAATATCGATGCGAGTGGTAACGTCAGCATCGGTAGTGGCAACCACGTACTCGGCGATCTCCGTGCACAGGCTATCAATATCCACCGCAGCACGGTAGTGGATGGCACGATGGACGCACCCAGCGGTATCGTTGTAGAGGATACTGCAAGCGAGGTGGAAGAAGCAAGAAAGTCAGAAGCGGTCGGAAAGTCGAAAGAAGTAGGAACTCCGAAAGAGGTTGGAAAGCCGGAAACGGAAGAAAAAGTAGAGGTAAAGAGAGAGAAGGATAAGAAACATACAAGATCCGGCAGAAATAGAGGACGAGAGCAGTTTGCAAAACCGCGAAGCAGGAGAGACAAACGCAGTAGGGCAAAGGGGCACGGGCGTGGACCGAGATATTACGTACGAGGACGTGGAGCAGAGCGTCGTTGACCTGCTTCTGAGGGCTGAGACCCGGCTTCCCGGCGACGTGACGGCAGCACTAACGGCTGCGCACGGGCGCGAGACAGATCCCACCGCAAGAGCACAGATCGAGGCGATTCTGGAGAACATCGAACTTGCAGCGATGCGGAAGGTTCCAATCTGCCAGGATACCGGGATATTGATATTCTTTGTCGAGATCGGAAGGGATTGCACGATTAATTTTGACATCAAAGGTGCGATACGGGCAGGTGTTGCAAAAGCGACCGAGATCGTACCGCTCCGACCAAACGCGGTGCATCCGGTAACGAGAGAGCCGTCCGGAAACGTTGGAATCGGACTTCCTGATATTATTCTCGATATCAACGAGGGAGACCACATAAGAATTACTGTGATGCCGAAAGGTGCCGGAAGCGAGAATGTGGGGCGGCTTGCGATGCTTAACCCCTCACAGGTAGCAGATATCAAGCGGTTTGTCCTCGAGACCGTCGCAGATGCCGGAGGAAAGCCGTGCCCCCCAATTATTGTTGGCGTCGGGATCGGCGGATCCTTTGACAAGGCAGCCCGCCTTGCA
>QMVM01000291.1 GCA_003661105.1 Methanosarcinales archaeon
ATCAATCGCCTGACAAGTCTTACAGGCAGGCGCAATCTGGCATTGCAATAAGATTTGGTGTTTGATGAGCAGGACGGCTTGCCTTGCGCCACTCGTTTTGCAAGCACCTTTGCTACTGCATTTCGGCAGGAATGATCCGATACTTAAGTACTTGAGACAAGAAGGCAGATAGGGTGATTAGGGGGGAATATATACGGCCTCGATAACTGCCTACTTCTTCGTCCATAATATTCCAGATGGTTTCAGCCGAAAGGACATCGCTGAAGGGCAAACCATCGATTTGGGCAAAGCATAGCCTCAGTGCGATTATCTGGTAGGAAATCCGTTTGCGGATGGAATTGAACATTGTTGGCATCTCGTTTATGGATTCGCAATAATTTACGAAACTTTATATTGGCATAATAAGGCACCAACTGTATTTACCTTATTGATTCTATCGGATTATTTTCTTAAGGTAGTGTCATTGGACTCGGCGTGGTAATAACTATCTTAAAACCACGCTGGTGGAAGCGGCATGGGTAGCTTCAAGAACGAAGGATACTTTCCTAGCTGGAAAGTACTACAATATCGCTCGACGACGTGGAAGTAAGAGGGCGGCAGTCGCGATTGGCCATCAAATCCTTGATGACGTATATTATGTCCGGTCCACGGGTGAGCCATATAAGGAGCTTGGAGCTGAAGCTGCTCAAAACCGAAAGTCTGAGGTGCGGGAGCGTTTCATAATTCGAGAGTTAGAGAGCCATGGCTACAGTGTCCAAAAGATCGAGAAATCTGCCTGATAGTGAGTATTCCCCTATATCGTCGATATAGAGCTGGATTATTCTAAGCTGCTGCAAATAACCCCTCATCCGAGGGTATTGCACACTATGAATTTTTATTTTTGCGGTATTGTGTATTTAGAGACGTGAACTGGACTTTTAAGCAGACTTGGTTGTATTTGAAGCGTTGATCGCCCACGATTCCGGGTTATATTGGTAGCATGACTATTTTCGGAGCAAGTCACTCGAGAATTCCCGAAGATCGACTTCCAGCGGTCCGTTAACAATACACATAAGACCATCGACTTGGGGGTATCAAGTCGATAGCCCGGACAGATACCTTTTATTAACGATGCAGCCATGGATGGTGTGGAAGTGTTTCCATGTCAAAAGCAAATCACATCAGCATCCGGAACCATCACCTCACCATCGGCGGAGTTGACACAGTCTCGCTTGCACAGGAATACGGCACACCGCTTTATGTGATCGACGAGAAGCGCATACGCGAGAACTTCCGCACATTTAGTAGTGCGTTTCCTGACGCTGACATCTACTTTGCTGCAAAGGCGAACTGGAACCTTGCAATCCTGCGAATCCTTGCGTCAGAGGGGGCAGGCGCTGATGTCTTCTCTGATGGTGAACTCTATGCCGCGCTCCTTGCAGGCATTCCTCAAGATAAGATTCTCTTTAACGGCAACTCAAAGACAACTTACGAGCTTCAGATGGCGATAGACTCGGGGGTGCGCGTTTCAGTGGATTCGATGGACGAACTGCATGCACTCTCTGATCTGGCGATTAAAGCCGGGAAGGTGGTTGATATCGCATTTCGTGTCAATCCCGATGTCTCGCCAGACACGCACCCAAAGATTGCGACAGGTCTTGCATCCTCGAAGTTCGGGATAGGGTATAAGGACGTCCTGAACGCGTATGATGAGGCAAAGGAACTGTCAGGCGTAAATCCAGTCGGCATCCACTGCCATATCGGGTCGCAGATCACCGATGTCTCGCCATACGGAGAGGCGGTGGAGCGGATGATGGATATCGCGGAGCAGATCACGCGGCTTGGAATCAAACTTGAGTTTGTGGATATGGGCGGCGGGCTTGGCATCCCTTACCAGAAGGACGTGGCGACGCCCACACCGCACGATCTTGCAGACATGATCCTTCCGATCTTCCGCCGCCGGTCAGAGGACCTCGGAATCTCTCCGAGACTCGTGCTCGAACCGGGCAGGTACATCGTTGGCGACACAAGTCTGCTCCTTGCCGGGGTTACCACGGTGAAGCGATCCGCACGGAACTTTGTTGGCGTTGACGCCGGTCTTAACCTGATGATCCGGCCTGCGATGTACGATGCGTACCACGAGGTAGCGGTTGCGAACAAGGCAGACCTTGCAGGGGCGGAGACGTATGATATTGTGGGACCGATCTGCGAATCAGGTGATATCATTGCAAGGGACAGGAAACTGCCCCTGATAGAGCCCGGTGACGTGGTAGCGGTCTTCGATGTCGGAGCGTACGGATTCAGCATGAGTTCTCAGTACAACGGGCGGTGCCGGTGTACGGAGATTATGGTCTCTGACGGCTCTGTGGACGTGATACGCGAGCAGGAACACTACGGCGACCTGATTGCGAAACAGAAGATTCCAGCAAGATTACTTGCGTAAACCCTTATCGCTTCAGCACTTTGACTCCATCCGCAGTGCCGATATGCACCTCGTCCACATTTAGGAATATCCCGTGCTCGATTGCACCAACGAGTGTGCTTAATTCATCATTCAATCGTGCGGGATTATCGATCGTGCCAAAGTCGGCATCAATTACGAAGTTTCCATTGTCGGTGACCACGGGACCGTCCTTCCGGGCTGCCATCCGAAGCGCAGGTATCCCGCCGAGTTCCCGCACCCCGCGTTCGACAAGCGTTCTTGCGTACGGCAGAACCTCGATCGGAACCTCGTGATCGAGTTCGGGGACGACTTTTTCGTGATCAACCATCAGCACCACTCTTGATGCAGCGTGCGCAATCACCTTCTCCCGTGTGTGTGCAGCGCCCCCTCCCTTGATCGCAACGAGATTCCGGTCGATCTGGTCCGCACCATCGAACACGATGTCGAGCTTGGGATGCTCTAAAAGCGTCGTGATCGGTATCTTCTGCTGCGCTGCAAGCATCTCTGACTGGTACGAGGTCGGCACGCACAGGATATCAAGCCCACCGGCAACTTGCCTTCCGAGTTCTGTTATCGCATACGCCGCGGTCGAACCCGTGCCGATGCCGATAGTCATCCCGTCCGTAACCAGCGTTACCGCGGATAGGGCGGACGCCTCCTTCTCGCGGCTCGTCTCACTGCTGGTGTCGTGGCTGCTTCGATCCTTCATCAATTCTATGTGGTGGTCACCTGATGTTTAAGTGTTGC
>QMVM01000292.1 GCA_003661105.1 Methanosarcinales archaeon
CAAAAACACCAGCCCCATCACGGGCAGGAAGTACTCGTTGCTGGCGTAGTTGGAGTTTGCCCGCAGTGTATCCGCCGCGCCCCAGAGGCGCTTTTCGATAGCTTCGATGTGTTCAAGCTGGGTCAATAAGTGAGCCTCCAGTCTTGCATATTCAGGGCTATTTTATTTAAAAACTCTCTAATCCCCCTAATGTCCGATAACTTCGTTATATCTGGCATCATCATCGTATATCCATTTAGATCGGAGGGATGTTCGAAACTTACTTCGTATATACATCCCTCCGGATGACTGTTAATTCCCATGTCATTCAACTACATTTTCAATATATGAATCCTTTGTCATCGAGTCTAATGGACTCTTTGCCCTCCATTAGCCCTATTACTCACATACGTGTATGTTTCTGTCGTCTTTGAACTCTTATGCCCGAGAAATTCGCTCCTAACACATTCCTGTCTATTGCTGCGGCATGCAACTGTGGCACCCGCCCAATCAAACAAATTCCCCCAGCCGCCGTATCGCCCGGTACCGCTCCTTCTCCCCGATCTCCGCACCCTCGATCGCACCCCGTAGCACCTCGATCGTCTGATCGTACGTGCCCCGATCCACAGGATACGGATACCCGTCCTTCCCACCGTGCGCAAACGAGTATGTCGCGGGATCGTGCTTGCTTGGTTCCGTTCCAAAGACGAGGTCAGAGACAAGCGCAAGCGCCCTGATCTTCGCAGGCCCCATTCCCGCAAGCGAGACAAGTTCCTCGTAGCTCTCCGGCTGGAGTTCATACGCATTCCGAAGAACCTTCCACCCACCTTTTCCGAGATCGCAGCCAAGAACCGGATGATGCGCCGGCATCGTTAGCGACGGGGCGGGCGGTGGGGTGGACGGCATAGCAGGTGGCGTGGTGGGCGACAGCGCATCAAAATCAAACAACGTCGTCTGACTCGCGTCCGACCTGAAGTACCGCATCAGGTGATCAGGATCATCCTTCACGAGATCGAGACTCGTCTTCCTCGTCTCTTCGCTCACCCTTGCTGCCATGTCAAGCACCTCGCCCTCCGCACCCACCCGGTCGCAGCAGATCCCGAGATGCGGCTCGCAGACGAACCGCTCCACATCCGACGACAACCAGTGATACCGCCGCGCATAGCGATCCTCATTGTTCATGCCCTGCTGCACGCAAGCCCAGCCGCCAGTCTCAGTGAAGATGAAGCAGTGGTGGTACAACTGGTATCCGTCCTGCACGCACGTATTATCGACCTTCGCAGACATCTTGCTCGAATATACCAGATCAGCTACTGCGTCATCCGAAAGCGAGAACGCATCCGACTCTGATATCGCCCTGATCTCATCAGGCGTCTTTCGTGACACCCTCCCCTTTCCACCAACAATAGCGATCCCCATCTCCGCAGGATCGATCGCCACTTTTAGCGCGCCGCAGGTCGTGGTCGTCGTGCCTGATGAGTGCCAGTCGAATCCGAGTACGCACGAGAACGCCTGGAACCAGTACGGGTCTGCGATCCTCTGCAGGAACTCGTCAGCCCCGTACTCGTAGATAATGATCTTTGTGATCTCGCGCGACAGCCCAACCATCCTCTCAAATAGCCATCTCGGGGCACGCCCGTAGTGTAGCGGAAGATTTACTGTACCGGTTTTCATCGGTGCGATCGCAGATAGCTGAAAGCGGCCATCCCGAGTACCATGCAGACCGCAAGCATGGATATGATTTTGTCGATACCAGTATTCATTCCTTTGGTCATCAGGTAGAGTACACCGCCGCATACCAGCATCGTGATGAGCGATACTATCGCTGCGACAATACCGCCCCCCACAAGCGCTCCGACCCTGTCCGCACCTCGATCCTCGAAGAATACCGAACCAAGCACAAAGACGATAGCAAACGCCATCAGCAGTGCTGGCAGCGGGACCGGGTTGCCAGCCCCCGATGATATATGGATCACGCCGAAAACGACCGAGATCATCCCTAATGCGAGAACTATCGAGATTCCAAGCGTTGTTATGAATTTATTGTTTGTCCATTGCATTTGAACCACCTTTTTCTGCGCAGGTATTTTTCAATAATCTTTCTATGCCCATATCCCTGTCACGGATAGTTACCTTTTTTGGTACCCGCCAAATCCAAATCATCAGCCCATCACCGCGTTGTGCAGCCGGATCATCCTGTCGATCGCATCGCTGTCAAATCCCCGCTTCCTCATCCTCCGTATCCGCTCGTCTATGCTGATGCGCTCTGTGTCATCCACAAGATTGTCGGCATGAGCAACGATCATCTCTTCAGCAGTCTCAGGCAGATAGTCTTCCCGCGGAAGCCCGAGCCGTTCCGCCTCATCTTTTGGGATGCCAGCCCCTATATGCCGCTTGATGATCCGCACGATCCGCATGTCCAGACCAAGCGCCTGCGCGATCTCTGCTCCCGCGACTGCGTGATCGATGCCGTTTGAGCGTGCACGCCCGATATCGTGGAGCAGTGCGCCTGCGATCACCAGTTCGATGTCAACAGGGTTCCGGTGCTTCTTGTTGCACCGCACCGCGATCTCCCGGGCGTATTTAGCGACTGCCCGGGCGTGTGCGATAACGTCTGGCGGGCAGCCGGCTTTGTGGAGCAGGTGGATAGCGTCTTCTGGGGTCATTCGTGATTGTTGGATTATAATCTATCCGTATATTTATAGGTACGCGGCAGAAGACCCCGCTACTTGTAGCGGGGATGAATGCCGCCAAGTGGTTGGATTTAGTCATGCTCTACTCTCTCGATATACCTCTTAATCTTTAAAACCTTGCGTCGGTATGTAGGACAAAAAACAATATGATAGTTAGTGTGAAACACTGAACTTCTGGTTGTTTTGGCTTCTATAAACTATATATGCAACTTTAACTAATATAAGTATTGTGTTAAGACGTACTTTCAAATATCGACTATATCCAACAAAGGATCAAGTACATATATTAACCTACTGCCTGACTACTTGTAGGTATCTCTACAATGAGATGCTGGAAGACCGTAAAAATGCATACAACCGTTGTGGTAGAGGATTAAACTGTAACGAGCAGGCAGGGCAGTTAAAATACCTTAATCCTGGCATATATTCACAGGTTCCTCCGGATGTCCTTCGCAGACTCGATAAGGCATTCCAAAACTTTTTCAGACGCGTGAA
>QMVM01000293.1 GCA_003661105.1 Methanosarcinales archaeon
GCACCAACGCTTGCAGTCGGCGCTACACTTGGTGGGGCATTTGGCATAGTGGCACATGCCATGTTCCCGGGGATCATTGGTGATATGCAGTCTACATCGTTCGTGCTCATTGGTATGGCAGCGCTCCTGGCAGGAGTGGCACGCGTTCCGATTGCGGCAATCGTGATCGTATCCGAACTCACTGGAAACTACAACCTGCTGCCGCCGCTTATGTTTGCCTCAACCATTGCGTACCTTGTGACAAGTAACTGGACGATCTATGAAAAGCAGGTTCTTGCAAGGGTGGATTCGCCAGCTCACCGTGAGGAACTGACGATCGATATTCTTGAGAACGCATCCGTGCGCGATGCGATGGCAACCGATGTCATGCCTGTAAATACAAAAAACAGCGTCCAGACCGTGCTCCACCTGATCACCAGGTACGGGCACATCGGGTATCCGGTACTCGCTGATAACCACCTTGTCGGCATCGTAACCTTCAAGGATGCCGAACGCGTGCCGGCAGAGGATCGTGGAGAGGTGCTCGTTGAGCAGGTGATGACGTCTGCCACGTCGCTCATCGTAACATATCCTGATGAGTCGCTTGAGGATGCGCTGCGCAAACTGGTGTTAAACGATATCGGGAGACTTCCGGTGGTCGATAGGGATGATCAGTCGAAGCTACTTGGCATAGTGACGAAGTCTGACATCATACGGCTTCATGCGCAGTTGCGGTGATCTGCGGCGGAAGGTGCTGTTAACGCATTTGCCCTGCTGGCAGTGGCAACGATTGCGTCCTGCAGGGGCATATTAGAAAACCCCCAAAAATTGATATGTCGGTCGTAGTTTATTTCGAGTCCCCTCAAGTAGCATCGATCATACCTCCGTCGAATCGATCCTGCATTGATCCGTATATAGCGAAGGGATACTTAATTGCCGCGTTCTGCCAATATTACTCTGGTGTTACAACTGCACAACAAAACAACAATCAGACCCGTCCTCCTGCTTGGAATGATCACACTCATAGCAATTACAGCGATTGCAACCGCTCCGACGTGCTGCGCAGCTCCGGATAGTGGCAACACGGATATTAAAATCACGGTAAACGAACTTGTGCCCCAGCCAGTCGAGCCAGGACGCGATCTCGTACTATCAGTGACGCTTGGCAACTACGGCAGAGGTGTGGCAGAACACGCGGTGCTCACGATCATGCCGGATTCACCAATCGCCCTCAAGAACGAGAACGACCGGATCATAAGGCATGACCGGATCATCGGATACGACGCACACGTCGAGACGTATATACTCTATATCGACCCTGCTGCTGTTTCAGGCAACTACGAGATCGAACTCGGAGCAACATGGACTGATGACGGAGCGCACCGCGAGCAGAACCTGACCGTCCCGGTTGTGGTGCGTGGCGAACCAAAACTCGTGATCTCGGACATTACGGTTGAACCCGTGACCATAAAGCCGGAAGACACGTTTAATATCAGTTTCCGCGTGTCAAATAAGGGTTCCGGAACCGCAAGCACGGTGCAGGTGACTGCTGCGCTTGACAACATCCCGTTCGTGCCGATGGGTGCGGATACAAAGATCATCAAGAGACTTGACCCGGACGCATCCGAGCAACTGAGCTATCGGATCATGGCAGGCGATAGCGCGAAAGTCGCGTCGTACGCGATACCGATAACGATGAGCTGCAACGATGAAAGCGGTGGAAACGTAACCTCACAGAGTTCTGTCGGGATCAATGTGGAAGGGGATGCCGATCTATGCATCGCAAGCGTTAGGACAAACCCGGAAAACCCCGCAACCGACGATGTAATGACACTCATGATCCAGATCGAAAATTCCGGACACGGCGATGCCGAGTCTGTAAAAGTAACTATCGATATTCCGTTCGAGGGAACCCGGACCGCGTTTCTTGGCAAGATCGAGGCAGACGATGATGCGCCATGTATCTTCAACTTCCGCGCAACAGAGAGCGGAGATATCCCGTATCGCGCCGTGATCTCGTACAAAGACGACCTCGGAGATCACACGGCAACCGTTGAGATGGTGCTGTATGTTGGCGACGGTGGAAACGGTGATATGCTGATTCCGGCTCTCGCCGTGGTTGCGCTCATCATTGTCGGAATATTCTATCTTCGCAGAAAGAAATGAGAAGATCCCTGACAGATCGGATCGATTAAAATGACCTCGACAACAACAGAACTCAAGGTTTCAGCATTCCTCGCCTACAAATTCATCGCAAAGGGAAACAGGGGAACATCAGCGCTCACAATCCTCATAATGGCGCTCGCCTTCGTGAACCTCATGTTCACGACATCGGTCTTTGACGGGATGGGTGACGCCACTGAGAAACAGGTGATCGATACCCTTTACAGCAACATCGTGATCGAACCGAAGGACGAAGAGATATATATCAAGAACCCTGACTCGGTTGTAAAGAAGATAATCAATGTACCCGGGGTTATAGGCACTTCTGCGCAGTACGTCACAGGTGCAACCATCACCTACGAAGAGCAGAGCGGCGCATGGAGTATCCGCGCAGTCGATCCGGCGGATGAGCGAACGGTCTCTTTAGTTCCTGATATGCTGATTGCGGGTGAGTATCTGAGCAGATCCGATACCAGAGAGATCATCCTCGGAAAAGAGATCGCGGGTGGGCGCGGGGGGAGCCTTGAACATCTCTCGCTCGGTGGCGTTGTGGTTGGCGACACCGTGGAGGTCGCATTCACGAACGAAGTCAATCGTGAGTATCGGGTGAAAGGGATCTTTGATACGAACTTCATCCAGTCGAATCAACTGGCGTACATCACCGAAAAGGAGATGGAATCAGTGCTTGGAATCCGGGATATGGCGTCCCAGATTCTTGTAAAGACCGATACGAAGGGCGAAGAGGATAGATTTCTAAATCAGTTCGTTGAGCTGGGCGTTCATGAAGATATCAAACCATGGATAGTGTATGCAGGGATCATAGCCACCCTCACAAAGAGTTTCGATGCGCTAAATGCACTCACCGGAGCTATTGGCTTCTTTGTTGCAGGCGTCACCATTTTCATCGTGATCTACGTCAGCACAGTGAGCAAACGAAGGCAGATGGGAATCCTGCGGGCGATCGGGATCAAGGAATCGATAATCGTCCGGTCGTACATATTCCAGGCTGTATTTTATGCTGTA
>QMVM01000294.1 GCA_003661105.1 Methanosarcinales archaeon
AACATTGCCATTTGGTATAACGGTTGATGGTGATTATGTTATTGATAATAGTATACAGTCAGGTGTTAATGAAGATGGTCATATGTTGGATGGATTAGCTGGGAATAATGTGCAGGGTAAGTTAAGTATGCACCCTACGTTTAGTAAGCAGTCACCACATGCGAATGAGTCAGCTGGAACATGGCAGGAGGCTTATGGTAATGGGCCTAACGGGCAAGATGTGTTCTATCCGAGCAGAGAGCAGATGAATACGCCGGGGTATGCTGAGGGGCTTGCTAGGTACTTTCAACATGAGAGAGGTAGAGGTATTGATAAGATACAGGTACCACCTCCGTATAATGATATTGAAATAGAGGACAATTAATGATAGTTACAGCAGTGTACGCAGATGGTACAAGTAAAGAGTTTAGTGTGGATGATGTACAGAAGCATAGCTTTACATGTGAGGGTAAGAGGCCTACTGATATAGTAGTGGATAGACCGGTTAGTGCTGAAGAGCGTAATTGGCTAGAGTATAGTATGAAATGGTAGAGGTTAAAGAAGTAAGGGCTGAAGACTTTAAGCCTAAGTATGGAGAGTATGTGGGGCCTGTGCTACCTTTTATGGTGGTATGTGGATGAGTTACCTAGGGCTATTACATGATAAGACAGAGATAGAGAAGCTGTATATAGAGTTAGGTAAGAAAGAGTGGTATGGTACTGCTGAGTGGAATGAAGCTATTGATAAGGTTAGAGCTAGATTAATGGTTATTGCTATAAAGAGGGATTATAATACTCACAACGATCATCAGGTGCTTAATGATGAAAGAAATAATTAAGGTATAAAGCGTTATACTGTTGAAGAACAAATACTAAAAGGACTACAAATGAAACATTCATTAGAATCAAGATCGTTATCACTGACGCATATTGGGTATAATAATGTAGATAGTAGTGCCTTCTGTAATCCGATGAAGAACTGGATACAGGAACCTACTCAATAGTAGGCCTTCTTTTCAGAGGGCTTACGAAAGTAAGTCCCTGGAATCCCCCAAAATCACACTTACTTTTTTATATACAATCAAAACCCACCGGGCTCTTTGCAGTCTTACCGGTATATAAACTCTAGACATCATTCAAATAACATTAAATGTTATGAATAGTCAATATATTCCTAACACATGGGGTCTTAGCTCAGATGGGAGAGCACTTGCCTTGCACGTAAGATGTCCGGAGTTCGATCCTCCGAGATTCCACCAAATAATAATGCCCGGCTAGCAAAACTGGCTAATGCGCTTCACTTGTAATGAAGAGACTATAGGTTCGAATCCTATGTTGGGCACCACACACGGATTAATCGCATAATGGTATTGCAGCAGGTTGCTAACTTGCCGAGGTAAAACTCTTCTTGGTTCAATTCCAAGTTAATCCTCCACAAAATGGATGAGTCAACAGTATGGGAGTTACGCGGTTTTGAAAGCCGTTGGGTGTTAAAGCCTTGTGAGTTCGAGTCTCACCTCATCCTCCACAAATATGCAGGAAAGTATGGAACTAGCTAAGCCTCATAAGCTTTGGCGCTAGCGGTTGTCGGTTGCCGCTCCTGCACCCATAATGAGGATTAGGCAAGCGGTATGCCAGCAGCTTTTGAAGCTGTCGATCCGGGGTTCAAATCCCTGATCCTCAACCACAAATGGTCTAGTAGAACAATGGTTAGTTCACCTCCTTGTCAAGGAGAAGGTTGTCGATTCGAATTCGACCTAGACCGCCATAAATTCAATGAAGAATATTAATCGGAAAATAACAGTCACCTGTATTCTTCATTGAGTCTATGATTCACTGTGCACCTCAGCAGAATAATTGAGGTAACGTAATTGGGTGTAACATAATGGTAATGTAGCAAGCTGTTAACTTGAAGATTGGAGGTTCGAGTCCTCCCACCCGAGCCATGCGTGTGTAGTACAATGGTAGTACAAAGTCCTTCCAAGTCTAAGACCAGAGTTCGATTCTCTGTACACGCTCCAAAATTAAATATAAAGAAGAATAAATGAAGATAGTGAAAACTATAGTCGTTGCTTAGTTAAAAACATAACTGTGATGCGACTATAAACAAAGAACAAATGTATATAGTTGCACCGGTCACCTAACGGTTATGGTACCCGCCTTTTAAGCGGAAAAATGAGAGTTCAAATCTCTCTCGGTGCACCAATCTCTGATAGCTCAATGGTAGAGCAATCGCTTGATAAGCGAGAGACGAAAGTTCAACTCTTTCTCGGAGGACCAACAATAAATGTAGACTGAAAGCTGATCGGATTCAGCAGTATGACTGTAAATCATATACTTCGGTGCGAGGTTCGAGTCCTCCAGGCTACACCACATTCCTGTCGACTACTGGCTAGGTCAGCATACTTTCAATTTGCAGAAGAGGGATCGATACCCTTCAGGAATACCAAAACAATGTCGTATACGATTAATGGGAAATCCCTCCGCTCATAACGGAACGCGAAAGCAGCCCTGGTTCGATTCCAGGTGCGACAACCAAATGCCTCCTGTCAGAGAAGAACGCTCAGAGCTCATAACTCAGAGTAGCTACGTTTGAACCGTAGAGACGGCACCATAAATGGGTATAGGAAAGTCTGGAGTTTCCGCTCGCCTTGGGCGCGAGAGATCGTAGGTTCAAATCCTACTACCCGTACCATATGCTTGATTAACTCAACGGTAGAGTATTTCCCTTACAAGGAAAAGGTTGATAGTTCAAATCTATCATCAAGTACCATGTGCCCTGTTTGACAAGTTGGCGAAGTCAGCTGGTTTAGGCCCAGTATCGAAAGATTCGAAGGTTCAATTCCTTCACTGGGTACCATAAAATAAAATGCCAAATAAGCTAACTAGGTAGAAGCGCTGAGTTGAAGCCTCAGAGGACTGGATCGATACCAGCATTTGGCACCATAAATAAGTTCACGTAGCTCCAATGGTAGAGCACCGGATTCCAAATCCGGGTGCTGTAGGTTCGAGTCCTACCGTGTTCGCCATATGCTCCTCTGATCCAATTGGTGAGAGGTACGAGACTTAAAATTTCGTTGTTTCTGGTTCGAGTCCAGAGGGGAGTACCATTGTTAGATATAAGTTATTTTAGAATAGTTTGTATGTGGCAGTAGACCAATTGGTTAGAGTCGTCAGGTTGTGA
>QMVM01000295.1 GCA_003661105.1 Methanosarcinales archaeon
CGCAGCAATGATAATCGCTTTTATGCAGAGTTTGGACTCGATCCGCCTGATCAGAAGCGCGGTCGCAGGATCGATGACGGTAACCGCAATCCGCGTGTATGATCGGGCATCTCCGTAGACGGCGAGCCGAATCTCAGACGCGCCTGCAACAAGGAGTGACGCAATCCTGATCACGCGGCGAAAGCTGTCGGGACTCCGTTCTCGTCCCATGCCCCCACCAACACGATCCGGCGGTTCGCCTGCGCGGGAGTCCAGGTTCGATCTGCGGGTCTGCATGCCAGGCGGGCAATGCATCATACGATTGACTCGCTGTTCGGTGCCCAGTCGCTTCCGGGTCTTTGGGGATGCGATGTGAATGGCGACCTTGTGATCCCGCCGGATAAACTGGTGTGTCCGGGTTGCAAGTCACCATCTTCGAATATCGTGGCAGGTGTTATCAGGGACTGTTACGCCAATTAGGGAAAAGTTGTATCCTCTCCAAATCAGAGGGTGAACCGTATGCGGGCTTCAATTTACCTAAATATCGCATTATGACCTGCTTTAATTTCTAATGATTGTTTGTCATAGGATTGGTAGCATTTACTCACACTTTTAAGATTTAAAGTAACATTTATCACATGAATTAGAACAATGTTTGTACAAATTTGTAACAGCAAGTCATCGATTTTTAGATAATACCCCGTTTACCAATCAATTTGGAGGGGATACGAAAAGTTCTTATGGGCAAAACATAGTGGAAAAATAGGAATCGAAATGGCAGAATCTACTGATCTGATCGAGAAGATATGGTGGGTGGTACCACCGGTGGTTGTTCTGTTCGGAATGCCACTATTCCATATTTTTCACGGAACCATGGTGTCTGGATATCCTTACGCTTCACTCAACCAATATAATTACATATATAAATATATTATTGGTTATATCATCTTCTCGATTCCAGGTAAAATTATCGTATTAGTAATGTCTATAAGTATGTGCATTGGTTATTATATAAGTAGAAAAAAATCGCTATTGTTGCGCATGATCACTCCTATAATTACTGCAGTTTTGGGATACTTTATTTTCCTATCGCTATTGCCAATGGAATGCTGGTAATGCGTTATTATATGGAATTATAGCAGGTGCGGGTATAAAGAACGGTGGAGGGTGGACTGAGAGATATCAGTCTTTAGGACATACTTCACACCGCCATAACTTGAGCTTTTTAAATCGTTGAAATCGCAATGCGAACGAATGCTTATGCTCCTGTTTATGGGTGATATCGGTTTGGTTCTGCCACTGAAACAAAGCGCAGTTTATGCCGATGCCGAGTATATACGATGCGAATGGCGACCGTATCATCCCGCTGTTTAGGGGGCATAAGATAGAATCGATAAATAAGTATATAAGCATAGTGGTACATACTCCCGTATAATGTGTAGCTTATGCAATGTTTCCACGATGATCGTATGTAGAAATACGATCGTGTCAAGCATGTTGGTCAGAGCATTCTATGATGCCGCGTGGTCAAACTTACAGAGGGGGGTTGCAGAGTGATGGAGCAGTTGTTCAGATAATAATGTCCCAAAGCCCCAATTATGGAAAAATTCTTATGAGCGAACGTATAGTGAAAAAAGAGGAATTGAAAAAATGGCAAAAGCCAAAGAGACCATCGAGAAGATTTGGTGGGCGATACCACCGATTGTTATTGTGTTTGGTGTGCCGTTTTGTACTGCAATTAATGAGATGGTAGAATTCTCTCATCCACCCAGTTTATTTATATCATGTTATGGCAAACATTTTTTATGTATGATTGGACGTTTTATAGCTCTTAATGGGCTTGTCGCAATATCTACATTTGGGTGTATGAGCATTGGGTATTATCTTAGTAAGAGAAAATCATTGCCACTACGGATAATAGTTCCGATAATCTTTGAATTTGGGGGTTTCTTAGTTTCATATTTGATATTGGCTATGATGTATACCCATTAAATCCTAAAAATAGGTGAGATGTATGAGTTGGAAAAAAGAAGACTCCGATAGACAACCGAAACGCAGAAGAACCCTCTCTGTAGTAATGGCCATAGCAATAGCACTCAGTCTGTTTGTAGGAATTGTACCGGCAGAGAATGGAAACCTGAGTACAAATGCAGAGACCACACAAAATGCGACTGGTGCGGTAACCGATACTTACGAAAACGCATCTTTTGACGCAGTGATACCTCAGAGCAAAGAAAGATTGAAAGTTCTGGAGGGGGTGATGATGTGCCAATCCTATGAAGATGGTAAAGACATACTCATCCCGACAATCGTTCAAAACAAGAATGGTTTGAGATTAGCATCGCTCACCAAAAACGATGGATGGAACGCACAATCAAATAGGACTGTAAAAATTGTGGAGCATGTCCGGAATGAGATCGGTGGAGAGAATCATGGAATTAAAGAGAAGGTTGCGACTACAAGTAATCGCATAACAACCGCAAGAAAGTCGGAATCAGAATCTATATGTAAATTACCTGAAACATATGATTTTATGTTAACCAATCAACCGATTATAATATCTTCGACAGAAGGTCCTTCAAACAATCTGGCAATAACAATCCTGAACGAGACCACAGCATCAGTAGAATGGCGAATGTATGTGCCCGGCCATCTCGCATTGTATATACCGTATGAGGTGGATCGGCTTGGAAGAAACATCGAAGACGTTGAAAAAGGCGTAGAAGACCTGTTTTTACAAGATGTGCAGGACATAGAAATCACGGAAGAACCAGAAACCCTTGTTGTAAACTTCAACCTAAAAGGAGACTATACTACTGGTTTTGTGACTGGAAAATGCCGTTACACCTATGAGCTTGCTGCATACGCGCCTATCGGATTGGATGTCTTGAAAATAAAGATTCCTGGAAACAAGACGGTATCGGGAATACATCCTGGACCGAACGAAATATATGGAAACAAGCTGGTATACTATAACTACAACTGGATATATCCCATACAGGTGCATTATGGTGAAAAAGGAGTTTATAGAACAAGTGCTGCCACAATCGGAGAAGTGTGAAAAAGATCTACACCATCGGTAATCTCCACCGATACTTTTGGCACAAATAACTATTCCAGATTTTGCATTCCTGGTAACTGGACTGGTTGGGGAAGTGACCCTGTGCCGGGTA
>QMVM01000296.1 GCA_003661105.1 Methanosarcinales archaeon
AATGCAGGGGAGAGAACACCGAATATGATCACAGGTCCCTTCAGGTAGTATATCCTGACGTCTTTCTTTGCGATCGCGTACGCACGTCTCATCTGATCTATCATTTTATACCTCCTCAGTCAGTTTCACAAAGACATCCTCAAGCGTCGGTGTCAGCGTGTTCAGTGTCACGATCTCCAGATCGGACGATCTGGAATAATCCACCAGACCGCGTATCGTCCTGTCCGGCTCTTCCGTATACAGTTGTATCTTGTCGCCACTCGTCCGGACACCGGAGATGCCTGGTATGGCATTGAGATCAGAGATGTTCACGGGTGCTGTGAAACTCACCTCCACATACTGCAGTCCTCCGATTCTCATCTTGAGCTTCTCGGGCGCGTCTATGGCTGCGATCCTCCCATGATTGATGATTGCGACTCTGTTGCAGAGTTGACTCGCCTCATCCATGTAGTGGGTGGTTAGAAAGATCGTCTTGCCGGTGTCGCGGAGTTCCCGTATCATCTCCTTTATCAGCCGTGCGCTCCGGACATCCAGACCGGACGTCGGCTCATCGAGAAAGAGTATCTCAGGGTCGTTCATGAGCGACATGGCTGTGACCAGTTTCTGCTTCATCCCCTTAGAAAACGTCTTTACCGCATGATCCTTCCTGTCGTACAGGTCAAACCTCGTCAGGAGTTCTTCTGCTCTTGCTCCTGCAACTCTTTTCGGTACGCCGTACAACTCTGCCATGAACTGCAGGTTATTCCATGCAGAGAGTTCGGTGTATGCGTTTGAGAGCTCAGGAACAACTCCTATCGTCTCTTTGGCTCTGATCGGATGCCGCCCGAGGTCAAAACCCATGACACTGACATTGCCGGAACTCGGTTTTATTACGCCTGTGAGCATCCGCACCGTCGTGGTCTTACCAGCGCCATTCGGTCCTAAAAATCCAAATACTTCGCCTTCTTCCACCTCAAAGTTGATATTATCCACTGCTGTGAGTCCATTGTAATATTTCGTAAGTTCTTTAACCTCGATCACATTTTTCATGATTCTTAACCTCCACTATCCAGTAAATCTATGACTATCTTCCTTGTCTTCAGTTTCCAGACCTTTTCGGGCGCACCTCCGCCCTTCTCCCGGTACTCGGAGACCTCGATGATGCCCGCACGGTTCAGCTCAGAGAGGTGGTAGTACAACCCGGAAGGCGTAAGCCCAACGCCGCGTTCTGCCAAAAATTCGTATATCTCCTTTGTACTCCGGCTACCGTCCCCGATGAAGTCGATGATCGTCCAGCGGGTCGGGCAGTGGAGTGCTCTGATGTACGTTCTGAGTTTTTGCAGGCGGGGGGTGCAGTTACACATTGGATCACCTGAATATTACAGTATTACACTGTGATATTGTGGTGGTTGTTTAAAAGGTTTGTTGTGTCTTGGGGTTGTCACCCGCCCAGAGGGGTTTTTATATGGGATGAGTTCTAATTTATTGCGCATGGTGTGACGGTGGCACCGTCGCGATCAAGACGCGATTTCGTACGGCCAAACCGAATGCTAAAACACGATGCACAGGCTCTGCACTCAAGTGTGGGGTTTGGTGACTTCGAGAGAGTATCATGGTGTATGCCGAGGTTGGGTTGGATAGCATTATGTTTAAGTAGATGGCGATACTGATAGCATATACGTGGTTGACGAGGTCTGCATGACGG
Organism: Methanosarcinales archaeon; assembly: GCA_003661105.1. Classification (GTDB taxonomy): domain Archaea; phylum Halobacteriota; class Methanosarcinia; order Methanosarcinales; family Methanogasteraceae; genus Methanogaster_A. The sequence goes on from QMVM01000296.1 coordinate 1,685, forward strand.
AAGAAGATAAAACTGGTGGATATAAATTTGCGGTGGCATTTTTGGCAGCGAGTGGAAGTATTTTATATACAATATATAATTATACTCAGAATACACCTATCCACATACATTCTTACTTTGCGATTTGTCTAATGATCGCTGGTGCAGTTATTTCGATAATTGGCTTCTTTGCATATCTTTTTATTAAAGGATATTTAATGGAGGCTCAATGCCATTCGAACGCAGAAGGTTTGAATAAATTGGCTTCGAGGTTGTATATATTATCTTTATTATTTTTCGTACTTTTAACATACTGGATCATAGCATCATTTATCAGATATAATGCGCCACCCGAAATTCTAAAATTTTCCACGATAACTTTTTTAATTATATCTATATTTATAGTTATTCTTATTTATATTAATTCATACTTTTCGAAGAAAATTCCAAATGAAAAATCTTCATCGAAGAAACCGAGTTCAAAGAAAAAAACTTTATCTGAATATATTCCGGCTGTGTTTATCTGTATTATTTCGATCTTTCTATTGTGTTGTGTTGCGTTTATCTTCTTTTGTGTTGTGTTTTACCCTCCACTACATGGACATGTTGAGGTAGATATGGCAAGTATTCATCACAAGAACGATACTCAGATTCCCGTTTTAATTCAGGTAACAGGCCCAAATACGGGATTGCATGCGTATTTATACAAAAGGATATCTGGGAATTTATCTAATATATCCTCTATCGGTCCTATTGAACCTATTTTTGTAGATCCAGAAAGCGATATAGAAGAACGCAACATAGAATCTAACGATGTACTGGTTGGTAGTTATCTGGGTAATGGAAAATACAGCGTTTTTATCAATACTACCAATCTGACCACGGGATATTATGAACTGATGTGTTTACGCATAGGGTTTTATGAGAAAACGTGTGAAAGTAAAAGTTTCTACCTGTTAAACAGGAGTTAGCAATTACAGATCAGATAATTTAACAGTAGCACAACTTAAGAATCGACACCCAGCCTCCTGGATATCCCAAATTTATTCGGGTGTGGCGCGGACGGGGATGATATCCAATCCTCACCCCCACCGTTTCGAGTCACGAAATAACTATAATCTATGGCGCAGAGAATCCATTGATCCACAATGCAGCACCCATCCGAACTTGCGCGATGTAACCTCTGCGAATGGAGGTGCGGAGTAAACCGACTCGAAGGTGAGCGCGGCGTATGCAGGGCAGGGATGCACCCGGAAATCGCGTACACGATGCTATCAGAGACGCTTTCCAGTTACTCAGTCACCATGCTCGGATGCAATTTTAGATGCATATACTGCAACGCATACCGGGTATCGCAGTACCCTGATGCGCAATGGTTCTACCGGGATTATGTAGAGCCAGCAGTGCTTGCAGATGAAACAATATCCAGAATGAAGCCGGACACCGACAAGATCGGTTTCACAGGCGGCGAGCCAACGATTCAT
>QMVM01000297.1 GCA_003661105.1 Methanosarcinales archaeon
AGCGTCGGAATCCGTATCAAGTACGAAGGTACCGGTCACGCTCTCGCCCGGGGCAAGCGTTCCGAGATACGCCTGATCATCGGTGCTGCTGAACGGATCGGTTACGCTGATCCGTGCCACCGCTTCGGTCGCTATCTCCTCCCCGGTATTCGTGTAGGTTATGGAAAGCGTTCGGTCATCCTCGCCTGCACGGAGATCAGATGATACGTTGGTAACCTCGAAATCCGCCAGTTTCTTAACGGTTATATGGAGTGCCTGTGTCTGATCGAGTGTGTCGTACCAGAGGTTCACGTCAGCTCTACTTTCAGAGACGTTTCCGCTCACCTGAGCGTTCTTCTGGTACATGTAGCTCGTGGCAAGTACCAGCGGATAGGTGCCGGCAGGAGCGTTCTCATCGATCTCGATGTTGAATCTAACAGTCTTGCGCGCTCCCGTATCCCCCTTGATCGATCCTGCCTGCTGCGGTCCCGATTTTACCTCGATTGGGCTATCCTCTGGCGCTGCGAGCATTGCAGTGATCCCGATCGCATTCACCTGCTGGAGTTCGTAGCCGAGTTCCATCCTGGCAAGATCGATCTCTTCGTCATCATCAGGCATGCGGTCGGATTCGTATCCAAGAACAACACCTCGGTTGGTCAGATCGATTGTAAGCGTCACTTCATCGCCACGATCGAACTTTTCGTCGCCGACGATCGACGCTACCAGGTTTGGCTGTCCATAGACGTCATAGAAGTTCTCCGAGAACGTGAAACCCGGCGAAAGGTCATCTGGCAAGCCGGCGGCAGTTGTTGTGTGTGTTGATGATGCCGGTGATATGTTAGTGGTGTTGTGTTGCCGACCTGCCCGCAGCTCGTCGGCAGGTATCGCTGCTGCGAGTGATGTGAGTGTCACTATTATTAGTAGTACGACTAGTGTCGTTTTAGTTATGTTCATGTCATCTCCTTCTTTGTTTTGTTTCATCCCGTAATTCCTTTTCCTGTTCGGTCTGGCTGTTTCGTTTGATCAGGTTCCCGTATCTTCACAACCTTTCGTGCCCTTCCCTTCTCCCGCATCCTATCCAGCCACACGATAAGCACGGGAAACACGAAGAAAGTTGCCAGGAGGGCGAGCAGCACATCGATAACGGTCACGATTCCGAAGTTCTGGTTCATCGAGAACGGAGACGCAATCAGCGCTGAGAACCCTGCAAGAGTCGTACACCCGGATGCCAGAATTGCAACTCCAATCTTGCCAGTGGACTCCCTGATTGCATCGATAGGGGCAAGTCCGTTCTCCCGCTCCTCGAAGTACCGCTCCATCATCATCACGGCATACTCGGAGCCGACGCCGAGGATCAGTGCTCCAAGAGTTGCAGTCATCGGCGTGTAGTCCATACCAAGCAAGTACATCACACCACCGGACCAGCCGATGACAAGAGTCATCGTGAGCACAGGCACTGCCGCTTTCAGCCAGTCGCGGTAGAGCAGGAATAGCCCGCCGGTGATCAGAACGAGTCCCACAAACGTCATCAGCCTCCTGCCTGTCGTGAGCGCTCCAATTACTGTGGTCATCGTAACCGATTGTCCTGTGATCGTGACGGTAACACCGGGCGGTGGCGGCATCCACCGGATATCATCTTCCACAAGTCTAATCAGCCGCTCGATTCTGGGAAGCCCGAGCCCTGATACCGCATCCCCGATACCAAGATTCAGAAGCGCAATTGTGCGCCCGTAGATATACCGATCTCTCGCGCTCTCGGGAATCGTTTGTAAAATAGCGTCCATCTGCGCCGCACCCTCCGGAAGCACCCCGTGATTCACCGCCTTTACCGGACCCGCTATGCTTTCTCCACTTGAAATGTAGGGGTGCAGTTCAACCTCGTGCGCCGCGAACCGATCCATCCAATCGATCACAGCAGGGTCCGTCACATCATCTGCCTTCACGATCACGTTTAACTGGTCGGTGCCGCCAAGAAACTCGACCATGTGGTTCATATCAATAAGCGAAGGCATGTCAGAGGGCACGAACGTCTTTACATCGGTCTCGATGCCAACACAGGTGTCAGCGTACAGCCCTCCGAGACAGAGCAATCCAGCTACACCGAGAACGAGCAATGGATTATTAGCAGCCCAGACCGCAAGACCGCCGAAGAACCGTTCGGCGGAACTGCCCGCCCCGACATTCTTGTTAACCGTCCGGTTATTCTTTTGCTTGCGATTCTTCCTGATACTCCTGCGATGTAGCGCGTAGATCACCGCAATTCCAATGAATAGGGAAGAAAGGAAGCAGCAGATGATGCCGACCAGGCACAGAAGTCCGAAATCCTGGATCATCGGCACCGTTGATGTGAATAAACTCACGAAACCAAGCCCGGTGATGATCAGCGCGATCAGGACTGCAGGGGCGGTATGCCGTACCGTCTCCGTTACCGCCCTCTTCGCATCATCGCTTCTTGCAAATTCCTCTTCGATACGGTTGTGGAACTGGATCGCATAGTCGATTCCAAGCCCGATCAGGATCGGAAAAGCAGACATCGAGACCATCGAGAGCGGTATTCCGAGAAATCCGGTCGCACCGAATGTCCAGATGATCCCGATGAGGACAATTGGAAGCGGGAGGAGCTGCCACCGCGCATGTTTGAACGTGATGAAGAGCACCACTAACATCAGAATCGATGCGATCAGAAGGAGCGGTCCCATACTCGAGGTCATCTCGTGCTGCATAGCGATACTGAATGCAGGATCGCCTGTGACGATGACATTATACCCTGCTGGAAACGCTGCCCATTCCACCACATCCTCGACAACGACAAGCACATCCTCCATCTCAGCATCGGTCGCTCGTGCAGGCATGGTTACAAATATGGCGGTATGACGCGTGTCAGGCAGCACCATCCCGCGCTGCTGTTCAGGCAGCGTATCGATGAGTGCCTGGATCGCGTTTTCATCATCCGGGATTCGGCTGCGCCCTGATACGCGGAGGTTCGCCTCTTTCACCATGCTTGCGATGTCTATAACTTCGATAACGTTCTTTGTTCCGGAAACACCGGTATTTAGACGGTCGATTGCGCACAGTACCTCCGGCGTAGCCACTTCTCCATCTTCTACCATGATCACGATCGCTGCTGTGCCAAAATACTGC
>QMVM01000298.1 GCA_003661105.1 Methanosarcinales archaeon
AATCCCGCGCTCGATGCAGTCCATCTGGTCTCGAATGCGACCCAGATCGGTCTCGCTCTGCATATCGGCAGCGATCCCGGCAATCTTATCCGAGATGATCCTTCCAAGCGGTGATGCCCCTGCCGTCATACCGCCCCCAGGCTCGCCCTTATCTTCCTTAGCTCTCCTATCTTCTTGCTCTTCGCTCACTTCACCCATTTCCTGCTCCACCATTCTAAAATCGCAGATCGGGCAGCCGACATTTCCTTGATACCGGAACAGCGGCGCACCGCAGCGGCGGCAGTGCTCTGCAAGCATTGTCCCGCCAAGTTCGAGCAATCTAGACATGGCATCGATCTCATCCATAACCCCCTATCGATCACCCATCTTTAAATATGATATGGTGCGGATATACCACATACAGATTGGAATAGGGATGATGCCCATGTCGATCAAAGAAACAGTTGAACAATGCAATATTATTCTGGATACTATCCTGAACGATACATCGGTGCCCCGCAATATACGGCATGCCGCAGACGAAATAAAGAAAAACCTATCAAATGAAGAGGAATCTATCTCATTCCGTGCTGCAAACAGCCTTAATATTCTAAATAAGATCACAAATGACCCGAACATGCCGCTGCACACTCGCACTCTCGTCTGGAATCTTGCAAGCCAGTTTGAGATGATTGCAGTTGAAGAGTGATTGCATAATCGGAGGTTGATCTGTCATGGAGCCTGAACAGGGCGACCGGGTGCGCGTTATAACCGATTGCGTGACATACGAAGGCGTGCTGATGCCAAGTACCACCGGTCGGATCGTGATCAAACTGGATAACGGTTACAACGTCGGAGTGGACAAGGGCGCGCAGATCGAACTGGTCGAAAAGAGAGCGCCCGCATCCGGAGAATCCGAAAGGGAAAGAAAACAGGAAAAATGGGCCGATAGAGACGATCTTCCGACCGTTGCGATACTTTCGACCGGCGGAACCATCGCAAGCAAGGTTGATTACCGCACAGGAGCGGTCACTGCCCAGTTCACAGCAGATGATGTCCTCGATGCGATACCGGAGTTGCGAAAGATCGCGAACTACCGCTCAAGGGTCGTCTACAACATCCTCTCAGAGAACATGCGCGCCGAGTATTGGATCGAACTTGCGCATGCCATCGCAGAAGAGATTGAGAACGGAGCAGATGGCGTGATCGTGACGCACGGTACCGACACCATGGGATACACAGCAGCAGCGCTGTCATTCATGATCGAGACCCCGGTTCCAATCGTTCTTGTTGGTTCGCAAAGGAGCGCAGACCGACCATCGAGTGACAATGCGATGAACGCAATCTGCGCCGCATCGGTTGCTGTAAGCGACATCGCGGAGGTCTGCGTGGTCATGCACGGGAGCACATCGGATGACTACTGCACGATCCACCGCGGAACACGGGTTCGGAAGATGCATACATCACGAAGGGATGCATTCCAGTCGATAAACGCGTCGCCCATCGGCAGGGTCGATTACCCGGAATGTGAGATCAGGACGTTTACCGACTACACGAGTAGGGGGAAACGGGGACTTGCACTTCGTGACGGCATGGAGCAGAAGTGCGCACTTCTCAAATACATACCAGGAGCAAGCCCTGAACTCCTCAGGTTCTGTAGTCTTTCAGGATACCGGGGAATCGTTATCGAAGGCACCGGGCTTGGGCATGTCGCTTCCGACTGGATCGAATTGATCGAGTACACCGCATCAGGCGGCATCCCGGTCGTGATCACATCCCAGTGCTTAAACGGAAGGATATGTGACAGGGTGTATGATACCGGACGGGATATGTTAAAAGCAGGCGTGATCGAGGCTGAAGACATGTTACCCGAAGTCGCACTCGTGAAACTTATGTGGTCGCTCGGGCAAGGGTGGGAGTACGATGAGATATGTGCGAATATGACTGAGAACATCGCCGGCGAGATCAGCGGGAGTTCAGGGTACGGCTATAACGGCGGAGCTGCGGATGGGGATAGCGAGCCGTGCGTGGACGCTTGATCAGCGGATCATATCGCTTAGACTGAGGCCGGTAACGCCTATCGCAATCAGGGCTATTGAAAAGATCTTCAGAGCATTTGCGGGTTCTTTGAAGTACAGAATTCCAATGATGCTTATGATCACAACCCCTGATCCGACCCACACAGCGTAGGCGAAACTGAGGTCAACTGTCTTTAAAGCAAAGATAAAGAGGGTGAATGCGATCCCCCAGAAGACGAAGGTAAGAACAGAGGGGACAAAGTTCGAGAAGCCATCGGAGAGCTTCATGCAGGTGGTGCCGCAGACCTCCATGATAATTCCTATTGCGAGAAGTAACCATTGCATCGTTTGTTATAGTCTCTAAATTGTTAATATGTTCTTCTGTCAGACCCATGCGCAAAGATATTAAGGCATCAGCGACTTTGATCCTTGTATGTACGCAAAGAGACTCACCGCGCTTCCGCCCTATCTTTTCGCGGCGATCGATGAGGCAAAAGAAAATGCGATCAAGCGCGGGGTCGATGTCATCGATCTCGGCGTCGGAGATCCGGACCTGCCGCCGCCAGCTCACATTATCGATGCGCTGTGTGCGTCCGCGCACGACCCAAAGCGGCACCAGTACCCCTCATACACAGGAATGTTGACCTTTCGGGAGGCAGCAGCCGAATGGTACAAAAAGACGTTTAATATCGCGCTTGACCCGGGAAGCGAAGTACTCGCACTCATCGGATCTAAGGAGGGGCTTGCGCACATCCCGCTTGCGTTTGTAAACCCGGGCGACGTTGTGCTTGTGCCGGATCCGGCATACCCGGTATATAAGATCGGGACGCTCTTTGCAGGCGGCGTGCCCTATACTATGCCGCTTCTCGCAGAAGCCGGTTTCCTGCCTGATCTGGACGCAATACCTGCCGATGTCGCAGATAAATCCAAACTGATCTTTCTTAATTACCCGAATAACCCGACCGCGGCAGTCGCAGATCTCTCATTTTTTAAGGAAGTAGTCGATTTTGCAAGCGAGCACGACATAATCGTTGTACACGACAATCCGTATTCCGAGATCACGTTC
>QMVM01000299.1 GCA_003661105.1 Methanosarcinales archaeon
CTCTGACTGTGATGTTTGTTCCGTTCACAACGCCTGCAAAGCCGGCATCGCTTGGAATCCGCCCACCCTTCTGATCGACCCAGTAGTAGATCGGTTTTCCATCCACTGTGTTGCTCGTGTCTACGTTATGGGTGTATTCGGAGAGACTGGAGCCGAACACATAGAAGTTGTATGTATTTCCTGACATAGTGTTGCTCGTGAGCGTGTTGTCGCTCGAATAGTACAAGCTGATGCCATAGTAGTCGTTCGAATCAGCGTTGTTGCTCGTAAGCGTGTTGTTTCTCGAATAGTACAGGTAGATGCCATAGGCGTTGTTCGAGTCAGCGGTGTTGCTCGTAAGCGTGTTGTTGCTCGAAGAGTGCAGGTAGATGCCGCAGTCGTTGTTCGAGTCAGCGGTGTTGTTCGCAAGCATGTTGTTGCTCGAATAGTGCAAGCTGATGCCGTAGTCGTTGTTCGAGTCAGCGGTGTTGTTCACAAGCGTGTTGTTGCTCGAAGAGTGCAGGTAGATGCCGCGTCCATTGTTCGAGCAGTTGTTCTCATAGATGTTGCAGTAATCTACACCGTCGAGATAAATCCCTGCATATGGGGAACTCATTGCCCCGGTCATCGTAAACCCTGAAATATTCACCCAGTCCGCGGTCACCTCAAAGACGTGATCGCTCGAACTTGCCGCGGTCACAGTCACCACATCCGCGCCCTCTCCCTCCAGCGTGAGCCGCGGCTTATCCACATCCACATTCTCGTAGTAATTCCCGCCATGCACAAAAATTGCGTCCCCATCACCCGCAGCATCCACCGCCGCCTGTATCGGCGTGGTGCTCGCATCGAACGCACCACCCTCCCGCCACCAGCCGCTTTCATTGACATATATTTGCTCGGCAGCCGCCACGCCAGAGAACGCGAGCCACAGTGCAAGCGCGAGTATGGTATACCATTTCAGTTTGCCCGGTATCATCATCCCTTCTGATTTTGTAGTCATCTGGTAAACATCCACTTATTCCGTCTGAATACTACTAATTACGCGTTATTAGTATAAAAACTTCTCCCGAAATCATCACATCCCCACCTACGAAATGATGAAGCACCCCGCGTCTACCAGTTCTCGTATGAAATCACGCCGTTTCACACCTCAACTCCCAGTTCCTTAGCCATGATGACAGTCTGCGGCAATGCTAAAAACCCCCTCTTCTTATATCATCCGCCGATACACATCTCGAATGTTCTCTTCCAGCTCTTCAAGAGATTCGCCCTGACTAAACACCCCTGGAACTTCCCTGAGCCTGCCGACATACCAGCTCTCATCCATCCAATACTCAAGCGTAAAATGTCTTAACATGGTTTCGCCTCATTACTTTATGATTCTGAATATCATGCTGCATGTTCCTTCTGATTTTGTGATCATCCGATAAACACCCATCCATTCGGCTCAGATTTATGCGGCCAGCAACATCCCCGGACCGCCCCTAAATCCCGAGCGTACCAGTGATGCCAGACCCGATCACCCCGAGCGCATCAATGACGCCAGCACTAACCATATCTTTATCGATCCCGCACTGTGTCGCCACCACATAAGCACCGATGAACGTGCCTGCGACGCTTCCGAGATTCGCAAGCGCTGCGACCAGTATCACGCGGAAGAGGTTGTTTCCCATCAGATCGTGGAGCGTCTCTGCCTCAGCAATACCGTGAATGTCGTGCGGAGATGGTTTTCGCATCTTTAACTCAACTGCGCCGGCAAACCAGCCCGCGGCGATCATCGGGTTTAACGAGGTGAGCCATGCAACACTGAATGCAGTTAATACCGAGTAGATATGCCCGCGAGCAAGCGCGGCGCCAAGCCCGCTTAACACGCCATTGATGATGAACCACCATCCGAATGCGACAAGAAACTGATCGAACGATACAGTCATGATGACCAGCGCGAACATAGCAAGGACGAGTGCGATCATACCAACTCCGATGATCTTCCCGAGACTGAACCGTTTCTTTGGTATCTCAAGTAATTTGTTGATGTCGGGCAGTTTTTCAGGATGTTTTAGATATTCCTGGATCCCTTGCCTGTGTCCTGCTCCAACGATCGCAACCACGTTTCCGGTCCCCTTCTCTTTGAGATCGAGAAGATTCTTTGCGATGTAGGCATCCCTCTCCTCGATAAGAACGCTTGCCGTGGTCGGCGAGAACTCTTTGAGTTCTGAAACCAATTGGGTGACTATATCTTCCTCGGTAATGGATTCTATGTCGATGTCTTTTCCTCCGACTCCGAATAGCGCACCTACCAATGCACCAAGCATCTTTATCTTCTCAAAAAACCCGAGTTTGCCGATAAATCGCTGAAGCGTTATCTGGATGTCCCGGTCCACAAGAGCGATCTCGGTCCCGAGTTCTTCTGCGGCATCGATAGCTGCTATCATCTCGGATCCGGGTTTCACCTCCATATCAGCACCGATCTTGTTCTGGAGGTATGCAAGAAGGGAATGGACAATAAAGAGCGTTATATTTCCGCCGCCTAAGATATCCTTTGCCGACACATCTTCATTCTTGCCCTTGAGCGCGGCATACCTGCCAGGGCAGAGTTCGACCGCAACCACGGAAGGGCGTTCCCTTGCTATGACCTCCTTTACCTCGGTAACACTCTTTTTAGAGACGTGCGCTGTTCCGATGAGTACGATCTCAGGCTCGGGCTTGCTTAGATGGTCGGTATAATCGGTGCAGGTGACCTGATAGTGGGTCTGGGTTGTATCGGTCATTAAATTGATCAGCCACCCCTGATCTCTTCCAGAATCTCCTCTGCCCTGCTCTGGCGCACCACCCCTTCGGCAACCATGATCTCGGCAACCCTGTCGATCATCTCACCTTCTGCGCCAGCCGCGATCGCGACATTCCTGGCATGAAGCGACATGTGCCCGCGCTGGATACCTTCGGTTGCAAGCGCCCGGAGCGCACCGAGATTCTGCGCCAGACCGACCGAGGCAACCACCTCTGCAAGTTCCCTTGCAGTCGCAACTCCAAGAATCTTCAGCGCGACCCTTGCTTTTGGA
>QMVM01000300.1 GCA_003661105.1 Methanosarcinales archaeon
AGCCTCCCGAAGTCACTAAACCCCGGACTTAAGTACGGAGCCTGCACATAGCGATTTCGCATCCAGTTTGACTTCGTCACTGCTCTGCATTCCACGTTTATCCCGGATGTAACGATGCGCCATATGAGGTGCATCAGAACCCATCTTACATAAAAGCTCCTAAGAGCGGGCTGTCGACTTGTTCCGGCGCTTACGACCAGCATGCGAACCTTGCACTCCAGATCGCATCGCTCCGACCGTCGATGCTCGTCCCACATTTCACACCCCGCGCCGGTCGCGATAGCTGCCAGATCAGAAACATGATTGACGGTCGACCGGCATCGATAGATATGACCAGACAAGGACTCGCAAAGATGAACAGACCAGAAAGCACGGTTAGTATCGCAATAAGGGGTGCAGACTATCGGTGGCATGCTTGCAAGAGCAGGACACGAGATGACGCGGATAGGCAGAGAGCCTTTGCACCCGCGAAATCTCGAAAAATGGGCATCACATACCGGCATCCGGGGCGAGTCTATGGCACTGACTTGCGTTCCCTGACATACCTAACGATCTGATCCGCGCACCCGTCCGCATCCATAAGATCGCTTTGCACCACGACCTCCGGGTGCAGCGGCGCCTCGTACTCGACATCCACGCCAGGCACGGTTCCGCCTTTCCCCGCGCCCGCATAGATCCTGGCTGGCGCATATCCTGCATCCCGCTCCCGCTCCCGTTCCATGCAGACCTCGATCGGGCACTCGACATACACCTCGACAAATCGCGGGATCAGTTTCCGTGCAAGATCGCGGTACTCTCGCCTGTTCGCTGTTGCATCGATGACCACCGGGATCCTCAAATCCACGAGCAGGTGCGCCATGTATGCAAGCGACGCATACACAATTCCACGCTCCTTATCGCTGTAGTCGGGATTGGGTGTCACGACCTTCCGCACCTGGTCTAGCTGGAGGTGCTTTGCACCAAGCGTTTCCGCCACCTTCTCCGCAATCGTGGTCTTTCCGCTTCCGGGAAGCCCTGTGATCCAGATCGCGCACGCATCCGCGCCTGTACCTGTATCTTTCGAATCTGCACCGTTTATTTGTGTGCTACTGCCCATTTTAGAAACTCTCCTGTGGGAAACTCGTGTATCGTGGTTGCAACGATTGTACCGTCTCCGTGCTCTTTTGCAACCAGAATCGGCATCCCGTCTCCTGTCAGAATAATATCGCCATCGGTTTCTGTGAAGTATCCGTCGCACTCGGCACGGGCGCCATCGAAGATGCACGAGCACTCGTGACCCCGATCATCCCTCCCTGCCGCCTCGATATCGACTGCGCCATACTGCTCCCGGTATTCAAGCGTGAAAGGAAGCCATCCGTACGTGTACTCAGGAACTAGTGCGCCATAGACGACGAGCACGCCCCCATTCTTCACGAAACCGTCAAAGAAACTCTTGTTTACCTCGATACCGCGCAATATTTTGGTGTACTGCATATTCGCAAATCCAGTCGGGACGATCATGACCTTTGATCCTGGCAGGAACGGAGTTCCGATGGCGCTAGAGGGGGTGCGCTGGTAGGACAACCCGTGCTCAACAAAGAGTTTCTCGAAGAGCAGTTCGCAGTCCCAGATCAGTGTAATGTCAGGCATTGTTATCAAGTCCTTGTGTCTGCAAATCCGTACTATTTCCGGCGCAAGTGTAAGTGTGGTGTGTTACCAAAACGCGCCGCGTTGCTTTGAAATATTTATTCCTTTGACCCCGCATTATTCTCATCTCTTCAAATAAAAGTTCCTGGATTTTAATCGTATCATCCCCTCTTTATTATTTCATCTGCTATTAATTCCGCCTGTTTTAATACTGTTTCTGTTGCAAGTGCCTGCATATCCGGAGGATAACCATATTGTCTTAAAGTCCGTTTTACAATTACTTTTAATTTTGCCCTGACACTTTCTTTTATCGTCCAGTCTATTGATGCGTTTTGTTTCACCTTCTCAAATAAAACAACAGCCAATTCCCGTAGTTTTTCTTTTTGCATCAACTCTCTTGCACTATCATTATCCGCAATTGCCGTATAAAAAGCGTATTCAAATTCTGACAACCCCATCTCCTGCGGCTCTTTGTCCATCCTCTTTATCTCTTTACCAAGCTCGATTAATTCTTCAATAACTTCTGCCGCTGTAACAACCTTGTTGTGATATTTCTTGATGGAATCTTCCAGCATTTCCATTAACGATCTGCTTTGAACCATGTTCTTTTTCATCCTGGCTTTTATTTCATCGTTGAGCAACTTCTTAAGAACCTCCAGAGCAATGTTTTTATGTTCCATGTTTCGGACTTCTAAAAGGAAATCTTCTGATAGAATGGAAATATCCGGTTTCTTAATGCCAGCAGCATCGAAAATGTCTATTACATGTTCCGCAACAAGAGCTTTATCGATAACTTGCCTGATTGCAGTTTCAATTTCTTCGTCAGTTTTGGCGGTTCCAGTGCTGTCAAATTTTACAAGTCTGGCTTTTATCGCCTGATAAAACGAGACTTCGTCCTTTACAGCCATCGCCTGCTCCTGTGGAATAGCTATAGAGAACGCTCGTGATAATGCAGTCACTTCATCAATATACCGTTTCTTCCCGTCTTCAATGCCAATGATATGATCCTCTGCCGCGAGTATTATTGATAGCTTTGTTGAGGTATCCGCAGCAAAATAATGTTTGTATGGAAATCCGTGAAACATCTGGGAAACAATTTCAAGTTTCTCAAGCATCACCAAAACCGCCTGTTCCTGAAGAACAGCAGGATCGCCTCTTCCTCCGCTGTCAGAATAAAATGACAGGGCTTCTTTCAGATCAGACGCGATTCCAAGATAATCGACCACCAGACCGCCGGGCTTGTCTTTATAGACCCGGTTCACCCGTGCAATTGCTTGCATAAGCGTATGACCTTTCATGGGTTTATCGATATACATCGTATGCAGCGAAGGAACATCAAAACCGGTTAGCCACATATCCCGCACAATCACCAATTTTAA
>QMVM01000301.1 GCA_003661105.1 Methanosarcinales archaeon
AAAAGTGGTTTACACCGCTAATCTGGGTCCATCTGCGTTAATCTGTGGCTGATACTATTTTAGCCACAGATTAACACCGATTTCACTGATTACACCCACACAATAATACCCGCATTTGTCGGGTTGGCGCCATGTTTTCAACCGACCAGAATAAATTAAAAAGTCTCTTTTTTATGCATATCTTCCGGAAATACTGAAAGATGAGTTTTGTCATACGTTTTGAAGTGGATGCTAAAAAAAGTGCATGTACCCGCGAATTATCAGAGAGCCAAAAAAAGATTGTAAGCGACATAAGCCGCGACAGCTCCTCAAAGCTCCAGCGTAGCACGCACCATCCCGTGCTCCCGCGCAGGCTTTATCACAAAACCGCGGCTTTCGCATAACCCGAGCATGTTTTGGTTATCAGAGAGCACCTCGCCCCATATCCGCCGTAGCCTGAAGTCTCTTGCGACATCGATCACCATGTCCAGCAGTTTCCCGCCGACACCGCGCCCCTGCCACCGGTCCGTGACCGCCTCCCCAAACTCAGCGACCTCTTCGCCAGGCTCGGTGATCAGTCTTCCAACGCCGACCATCCGGGTCTCATCATCCTCTTTTACAAACGCCGCAATCGCAATCTCGCGGTCGTAGTCGATGTTGCAGAACCGCACAGCCATGCTGTGGTCGAATGACTGCGGTCCGAAGAACCGATACCGAACGGTCTCCTTGGAGAACGAATTCACGAGATCCATCCAGAGTTTCTCATCCTCCGGGCGGATCACCCTGAGTACGATCTCGATTCCTTCATTGTTAACCCACTTCTGCTGATATTTCGTCGGGTATCTGCTGATGATGAGGTGTTTTCCCGGTGGTATCACGGGACCGACCTTCTTCAGGTCGATGATAATGCGTGCATCGAGCGCAATGATCGATTTATCGTCCACGTAGATCGGGTTGATATCCATCTCAACGATTTCCGGGAAGTCTATAAGCATATATGATATTTTAACAAGAGTCTCCTCGATAAAAAGTATGTTCGCAGGAGGTTTATCGCGAAATCCCTTCAGGAGACTATAGATTTTAGTATCCTCGATCATGCGCCGTGCAAGGACCTGATTCAGTGGCGGAAAGCCGAGTGTCAGATCCCTGAACAGTTCGACAGCGGTTCCGCCCGCTCCAAAGAGGATCGCAGGACCGAATAAGGAATCGAACTTGGAGCCGATGATGATCTCGTAACCCTGATCCTCATCAATCATCTTCTGGACTGTTGCGCCGGTGATCCGGGCATCGGGCTTGCTCGCTTTTGTATTTGCAACCACGCGCTCAAACGCGTCCACCGCATCCTCTGGCGTTGTTACGTTAAGGATCACGCCACCCACATCGGTTTTGTGCGTCACGTCCGGCGAAATGATCTTCACAGCCACTGGAAATCCGATCTCGCTTGCAAGACTGGCGCACTCATCTCTACTTTTCGCGACAAGCATCTTTGAGACCGGGATATGGTATGCATCAAGCACGGCTTTTGCCTCGGTCTCGGTTAAGATGGTTCTCTTATCGCTGGAAACCGCCCTGAATAGCTTCTTCACCTCGTCCCGCCGCGGCGTGAACGTTCCCACGATGTCGCCGGGCGCCTCGTAGAGGGAGGCGATGTTCTTGGTGTACTGGTACATCTGCAGGTAGACATCGACCGCCTGCTCGGGTGTCTCAAAATTCGGGATGCCGTTTCGTTCGAGGATATCTCTTCCGGACTCCACCGCGTCCGCACCCATCCATGACGCAAGAAGCGGCTTGTAATGTGACATATTCCCACTGGCGACCTCTGAAACGAGTTTTGCAGCACCGTCGGGACTGGTCATCGCCTGAGGGGTCAGAAGCACAATGATACCATCGACATTCTTATCCTGAAGTAGATGCGTAACCGCATCCCGGTATCGCTCAGGCGTTGCATCACCAAGGATGTCGACAGGGTTCTCGCGGCTCCAGAACGGAGGAAGTACCTTATCAAGAGCTTCCACAGTCTCGTCAGAGAGTTCTGCGATAACACCACCCTTACTGATCAGCCGATCTGCCGCAAGAACACCTGGGCCGCCTGCGTTTGTGATGATGGCAAGACGCGGTCCACGCGGTCTCGTCTGGAATGCAAGTGCTGCCGAGCAGTCGAAGAGATCCTCGATCTCAAGCACCCTTATTGCACCTGCACGCTTAAGTGCGGCATCGTAGAAGTTGTCATCGCCGGCAAGCGCGCCTGTGTGCGAAGCGGCTGCTTTTGCGGATCTTGCGAACCTGCCTGACTTGACAACGATGATCGGTTTAGTCTTTGCAAAGTGCCTTGCCGCACTCATGAACTCGCGCACGTCTTTAAGAGACTCGATGTAGAGCATGATGCTGCCTGTTGCCGGATCCATCCCGAAGTAGTCGATCAGGTCGCCAAAGTCAACATCCACCATCGAGCCGATTGATACGAACGCGCTAAACCCGATATGCCTGTGAGCGCACATATCGAGTACTGCCGTGCAGAGCGCGCCGCTCTGGGATATGAATGCGACGCTTCCGTGCTCAGGCATCAGATGCGCGAAACTTGCGTTTAAGTTAAAGCGCGGCATGATGATTCCAAGACAGTTCGGTCCTATGATCCGGATGCCGTAGTTTCTTGCGATTGTACCGATCCGTTCCTCAAGTTTCCTGCCCTCTTTCCCGATCTCCTTAAAGCCCGCCGAGATTATGATGATGCCGCCGACCCCCGCAACTCCGCACTCTTCCAGAATATCGGGTACCTGCGTCGCAGGGACTGCGATGATCGCAAGATCGATGCGCGCCGGGATCTGTGAGATGCTGCCATAAGCGTGTACCCCCTGAACGCTTGAGTGTTTGTTGTTCACGGGATACACAACGCCCTCATATCCCACGCCGATCAGGTTGTGCAGCAGCATGTAACCGACAGAGCCTTTCGTGTTGCTTGCCCCAATCACTGCAATGCTCTTTGGTTTGAATATCTTGTCGAGACCTTTGACGCTCATCTGATCA
>QMVM01000302.1 GCA_003661105.1 Methanosarcinales archaeon
AAAGGAAGTTTTGCGGGGTGAGGAATCTGGTGTCGATCATCTCCGGAACCGTGACCATGTTTGTGCATGTGTTGAACCAATAACTTTACAATCAGGCATTTCGATAGGTAATTATCATGAAGTTAAAATCCATAATGCTCGCAGCACTGTTGCTTGCTGTGCTGTTGCTTGCTGTGCTGTTTTCCGGGTGCATCGGTGACAAGGACAAGGTTGCACCAACGCCAACTCCGACACCCATACCGACCCCGGAACCTACCGTGGCACCAACGCCAGAACCGACTCCGACTGTGGCACCAACGCCAGAACCGACCATGACGTCGATGGCAAGAGAACCGAAGACCCAAAGGATATGGCTCGATGAGTGGTCGTATACACCACGGAATCCAACGATTTATGTTGGAGATACCCTGGCGTGGAACAACAATCAAAAAAGCCCGAAATACGACTTCATACTGGTAAGCGAACAGGGGTTCTGGGAGAATCATACGATTATCTACGGTAAGGAGTTCAGATATATGTTCAACACATCTGGCAACTACACGTATTACTGCCAAAGATTCAGGGGGACGATGAGCGGAACCGTGACCGTGCTTCCGTGATTCAGGCGACGGAATGCGCGGCTGCCGGCACAGATTCAGGTATCGCAGCAGTCACGTGAAGTTCTTGCTCGCTGGTCCACTCTGACATGTAGACAGAGGCGACCTCGTCAAACTCGAGTAACTGCGAAACGACCGGGTGTTCCTCGTTTAATTTATACAACGTTGCCCGTCCGATTTTTCTGGTAGGCGTTACGAGATTCCAGTCCTCCAGAGTCCCCCAGTGCCGATTTATCGTAGTCCATCCGATGCCTGCATGTTCTGCGATCTCGGTTTTGGAGCAATCATATCCTCTGTGGTCTATCAGAAAATCCAGTATCTTTATTACCGGAGTTTCTCCGAATATATGTTTTAGTGCCATGTTGTGTGTGTGAACGCCTGTGATATGAGATGTATAAAGTTCTTCGCACGGTAAGGGGTATAGATATTGAACATTGCGCTGATACGCCCCCGAAGTCATCATCCGGATCAGAACCGTATAAAATGGATAAACGAGATATTGAAGATATGCCCCCCATCACCGAACACGGTACAACAGTAGAACTCAGGGAAGCGTTCTACAACCCGCACACAACGCCTGACCGCGATCTCACAATCGCAGTTCTTGCAGCATTCGATCGCACGGTTGACCCCATCGAATCGTACCTCGACACGTTCGCTGCAACCGGCATCCGGGGTTTGCGTGCCGCATCGGAACTTAAGCTTGCTGTAACACTCAACGACCGGGATCCGGATGCCACATACCTGATCCGGCAAAATATCGCCTTAAATAGCCTGGAATCATCCTGCGTTGTCACAAACGAGGATGCTAACGTCCTGCTCCACCAGAGGCGGTTCGATGTCGTCGATATCGACCCGTTCGGATCGCCTGCACCGTTCCTTGCCGCGGCATCACGCTCTGCTATAAGGCTGCTCTGCATAACTGCAACCGACACTGCACCGCTCTGCGGGGCGCACTTAAACGCAGGTATCCGCAAATATGCGTCTGTGCCGATGAACAACGAGTACCACGCCGAGATCGGGGTTCGGGTGCTGATGGGCGCGATCGCACGTGCGCTTGCGGTGCAGGAGAAGGCGATGGTTCCACTCCTTGCTTATGCGAGAAGGCATTACGTACGTGTGTATGCAAAGGTACTGAAAAGCGTTTCTTCTGCCGATAAGTCGATGCAAGAACTTGGTTTCATCGCCCACTGCCGCCACTGTAGTTTCAGGACATGGGCCGCCGGTCTTGCGCCGGTGATTCATGAGAGCTGCCCGGTATGTGGATCGCGGGTTGTGGCTACCGGTCCTCTGTGGCTCGGACGGCTGCACGATCCCGCGTTTCTGGGATCGGTTCTTTCTGAGCTAATCGACCGGGAATCTGATAAAAAATCGATCAAACTCGTGGAGATGTGTAGAGACGAGATCGATGCCCCGACATTCTATGATCAGCACAAGATATGCCGCGCACTTAAGATCCCGCCGGTCCGGATCGATGCGGTGGTCGATAAACTTCGCGATTTCGGATTTGCGGCATCGAGAACGCATTTCTCGGGAACATCATTTAAGACTGATGCGGATATCCGTGTGATTGCCGAGATACTATCGAAGGGTCGATGATCGACGGGTTAACGTTTAGAGGGGTACTACATGAAGGGGCTTGCCATGTATCGTTTTCGGGCGGATATTTGAAAGATGAGTCGGATATCCGGTTGGTATGGATGGGAACAACTTGTAACCCGATTCGTCCGGCTGCCGCCTGTATGATCGTGAGAGCGTTAAGCGAGGTGACGCACCCATCCGCCGCCGATGTCGGCTGCGTCATAATGTGCGCCGCTGGCTGCGATCCAGAGCGCGATCGCAGCGTCTGCGAAGGTTGGCGTATCCGTCAGGTGAGGTTGCCTTTCACATGCGCTCTGGATGAGCAGAGCGGATGGTGATCAATATTGCCCCCCTCGCCCACGAGCCACCGCGATCGAAAGGAGCGGGATGCGAGTAGCGTGGAGCAAGAAGTAAGCGGGATCACCCAGAAGGATTTCAAAGCGATAATCGGATATAAGATTGGTGAGATACCAGAGGGTAAGAAAAAACCATCTCTTACGTACTGGATCAAAGATAAGGAGTTAGAACGTTAGTAGGGGTTCGGAAAGGTGATAGTTTTCACTGACACGGACAAATAGCACTCTGAGAGGATAGTGAAGGTATACAACCAGAAATCTCTTGTGGAGGATGATTTCAAACTGCTAAGCGATGCATTCCTCGTTCCAATATGACCTGTTAACCACCATAAGGACGCTAACATCAGAGTGCATACATTTCTTTGTATTATAGGACTACTTTTTTACAGATACTTAGCCTACAGGTGCAAACAGTACCACATAAGTCTGAAACGGCTTGTGGAGGCTCTGGAGGGAATACGTATT
>QMVM01000303.1 GCA_003661105.1 Methanosarcinales archaeon
GTCACGGATGAATATGACCTCTGCGGGTGCTGTTGCTACTTTGGAACGCACGGCGGGCTTACCACTGCTGCAAGGGAGGTCTCAGGTCACGAGGTCTCCGCGTACTACGGGGATACCCGCGATATGAACCGGGTCGAGGTGAGAACGCTTGCAGATGAGCTGCGGCGGGTTGTGCGGACGAAGCTCCTGAACCCGAAGTGGATCAAGGGGATGAAGAACCACGGCTACAAAGGCGCAGGCGACATCTCAAAGCGGATCGGGCGCGTCTATGGCTGGGAAGCAACCACACAGGAGGTCGATGACTGGATCTTCGATGACATCACAAAGACGTTCGTGCTCGATTGCGAGATGCGCCAGTTCTTTGAAGAGAATAATCCCTACGCGCTCGAGGAGATCGGAAGACGGCTTCTTGAGGCGGCAGAGAGGGGGCTCTGGGATGCTGACCCTGATGTGCTCGATGGGCTTAAAGATGCATATCTCGAGATGGAGGGCTGGATAGAAGAGCGGATGGGAGATGTGACCGGGGATATGCAGGGCGGATCGATCGATGTGGTGACCGCAGAGGATGTTTCGGCATGGAAGGAAAAGATGGGCGCGGTTCTGGGGTGCGATGTGATGTGATGTGGGATTTCTCAATCAGCGGACGTTAGCTACGTGCAAATTCGTACGGAATAAAAAAAATAGATCATCGAGCGTTTTATAGCTCGATGTTCTTAACTATCGCCTGTAAGATCATTAGTGCATCAATCGATGTGACGGCATCGTCGTCGTTGACATCCGCAACGCCTGTGTACTCGCCGCTGACAGCCATTTGCAGCGCCAGCACAGAATCAGCAGTTGTCAGAAATCTGTCACCGTTGACGTCGCCCGGCATCGGTTCAGACCCATGTACGACCATAAGAGCTGCACAGGCTGCCTGCATACCGTCGCTACCATTGTCACGGAATCCCATGTTGTTGTTGCTTGAAAGTAGCTCCGAGAGAACCGAGGTCTTCTCTATATTTATCTTGCTTTCCGGATACACCTCTGTGGACGTATTCCATGCATCGGTCTTGATAACCTCCCCATTGAAGAGCAGGTCAGATCCATTTGCCATCCCCTGTATGACGAACGTGGATAATCTTGTATCGACGATGTCAGTCAGATCGATCTCCCCGGGAAGCGCTACCGTTGATGTTGCCATCTCTGGCGAGATAGAATAGTTATTGTCACCGCGTGTCTCGTCTGCTGCCATGAGGTAGTCAGTTCCTTCCAGCACCCATAGCTGAACCCTATAGTCATGTGCACCCGTATAGAACACGCCAAGTACCTCGCCAAGCAGCGTGGTGTTGTTGCCCCCGATTGGTTCGATGTTCTTGACAATCGCCGTGTAGTCGCCGGATCCGCTCACAAGCGATGTTATATTGAATACGGAACACCCCTTCGGTGATTGATACTTTCCGAATCCCTTTGAATCATGATATACCACTTCGGGCATCAGGTCTGTTCCATTGAAGTTCACACTCAAATTTGCAAGACATCCGGTCGGGTACGTCTTGTAGTTGTCCCATTTGTCATACCAGTGCACATAGAGTCTCGCACCAAGCACCGCTGCACCATCTGGCAGATCGATGTGGTGAACCCTTGTATCGGTCGCCTGTGTAGCGAAGGTGCTGATCTTTGTGCCGCTCACGTTAGCGGTCATACCTCCACCAACCGTGTCGAAATACCCGGCAAGATACAGTGGCTCTTCTGTGGTGTCACAGTCGAAGTTCTTGCTCATGTAGCCGTTGTTCACAACTCCGCCAATGACCTCGTATCCGGAAAACTCCTGAATAGCCGGAATAACCAGTGACCGTGTGTTATCTGTCTCGTTAATCTCATCTATCGTTCCGGAGCTTCCATCATCCATGCAGTTTGGACAGCTACTGCAGTTGCAGTCAGCAGTCACTGTTATCGTGAGCGGGAGTGACTGTGGCGGGAACCCTGGTGTAACCGGATAATCCGCGCATGTCGGAGTCCAGTCGATGCTGACCGTCGTGTTCGCATCTGCCACAAGACCGCCTGTCACGTCCGCACAACCGATCACGGCACCATCCGCCGCAAAGCAGACCTCAAAACCATCTGTTACCTCATCAGGACCTGCGTTTTGTACGACCGCAGAGATGATATTTTCGCAATTGACGTAGACCCGGACTATATCACCACTGCGCTCATCTCCGAAATTAACATGAATGTCAGTCACGCTCAGATCCGGAGCTGCCAGCGCAGGTGCAACCATCATGAGAACAGCGATGCATACCAAAGATATCGTTCTTTTCATTTTATGCCTCCTATATCCATCTATATGTTATTAATCTCGAAATAATTCGAGATATCCATAGTATCGATATTACGGTATGTATTCAGACAGCATAACATTATATAAGTCTTGTCCCAACCATATCCCTCCAAATCGGTTAGTAAACGGGGTATTATCTAAAAATCTACAGCTTACTGTCACAAATTTGTACAAATACTGTTATAATAATATAATAGATGTTAATTTAAATCTTAAAAGTATTGGAAAGTGTTACTGAACTGATGACTGACAATCTTCAGGAATTAAAGCAGGTCATGACACGGGATTTAGGTAAATTGAAGCCCGTATACGTTTTACCTTCTGATTTGGAGGAGACACCTCCAACCGTTCCACAGAGAGCGCGCTCAATCAATCCTATGTCCGCGATCTCCCCGATTGCAGAGAATATCCGCACGATCTCTTCATCGATCGATGCATCCGATGAGGTCGGTGCGCGCTTCCACGGCTTTGAGGCGGGATATATCGATCCCGGAGAAGGAAGATATGGATCTGTCCGATGTGTACCTGTACTGGAACGGGTACGAGTATGGGAAAGGTGTGTTCGGCGCGGAATCTCATGATAAGTTCGCATCCCAGCTCCGCACGGTTGATCTAACATTTAACAAGACGGTCACGGATGAATATGACCTCTGCGGGTGCTGTTGCTACTTTGGA
>QMVM01000304.1 GCA_003661105.1 Methanosarcinales archaeon
ACCTCGAGTCGCTGCCGAAAGAAACAGAGAATCTGCGCGCGAGCCAGCAATCCAGCCGATTACAACCGAGCAGATCGTCCCCTCTGATAAGACTCAGCCGCGAGCATCCGAACCGGCAGAGCCAGCAGTCATCCGGGTGACAATTGGCAGAATCGAGGTGCGAGCCACAACGCCGCCGCTACCAGCAGCACCGCGCACACGCCCCCCGGGACCGGCTCTGACCCTCGAGGACTACCTGAAGAAGCGCAATGGAGGACAGTTATGAGTAATTTTCTTGCAATCGCCACTGTGACCGCAGCCCTTAGACAGACGCTGAACGCTGTGGTAGGGATAGACGTGCCTGGTGCAGAAGTAACTACTATGCGACCGGATGAACCCACCAACACAGATGCGCATGTCAACATTTACCTATATCAGGTAACCCCCAATTCCGCATGGCGCAACGCGGATCTACCCACCCGCCGCAATGACGGTGGACTGGTGCAGCGCCCACAAGCTGCCCTGGATCTCCACTATCTACTCACCTTCTACGGCGATGAAGAGAAGCTTGAGCCGCAGCGGCTGCTGGGCAGCGTTGTGCGCACGCTGCATAGAATGCCCATCGTCACACGTCAGGTGATCCGCGACACAATAACCAATCCACTCTTCGACTTCCTTGCCGGTTCTAACCTTGCCGATGAGGTCGAACTGGTCAAACTGACACCTACACCCCTCTCTACAGAAGAACTATCCAAACTCTGGTCTGTCTTCTTCCAGACTCCTTATGCCCTATCGATCGCCTACCTGGGCAATGTAGTCCTGATCGAGAGCGAAGATGCCCCACAGAGGTCTCTTCCCGTGCGCGAGCGGAGCCTCTATGTTATGCCGTTTCGTCAACCTATAATCGAGCAGGTCGTCTCGCAGGAGGGTGCTGATATACCAATCGTTTCCGGGAGCGCACTTACAATCACTGGCAAACAGTTGCGCGGCGATGTCACACGGGTGCGAGTGGGCGGGATTGAGGCGACACCAGCACCGGAGCAGCTAACCGATACAGAGATCAGCCTGCCACTGCCAGCAGGCTTGCAGGCAGGAGTGCAGGGTGTGCAGGTCATCCATCAGATGCTGATGGGAAAGCCGCCAACACCACATCATGGAGTCGAATCAAACGTTGCAGCATTCGTGCTCTGCCCGACCATCACACCACCGACAGTTGCGAACGTGACAAGCCACACCGTAAGTGACGCAGCCCACAATGAGGTGACGCTCTTTGCAGCAGATGTCACAGTAAACGTAAGCCCTGGCGTTGGCGAGAAGCAGCGGGTCGTCCTGCTCTTAAACGAGTTCGATCCGCCTGAAGACCGCCCGGCACACTCATACAGCTTCAAAGTTCCACCGAGAGATGATGATGCAAGCTTAATTGTGATACACATAAACGATGTTGTGCCGGGAGATTATCTGGTGCGTGTGCAGGTGGACGGTGCGGAGAGTCTGCTGACTGTGGATACGGATCAGTCCAGTCTCACGTTTAACCAGTACATCGAGCCGAAGGTGACGATCTCATGAACGCTGAAGCAGCCAACAACTGGCGTGAGACCAACCAGCGCTACCTGTCGGTGGCATTAGCTGTGGTACGTTCTGAGCTGGAGCAACATGCAGCCCGCTCACAGGATGCGCCAGATGCGGAAAAGCAGCACAGGACGGTGCAGACAGAGCAAGCTCTTTTGGAAACTGCCGCTGCAATGTCTGTGCCGCCTGCCATAGAGACGCTCTGCGCAGTCTTTGGTCTCTCACCTTTCGAGCGCGATCTCTTGCTGCTCTGTGCAGGAATGGAACTGGATTCCACTTTTCCATCGGTGTGCGCTGCTGCACAGGGTGATCCATCGCGTGCCTACCCGAGCTTCAGCCTCGCACTCGCTGCCCTCCCTGATCCGCACTGGAATGCGATAACCCCTGATGCGCCGCTTCGCCACTGGCGCCTGATCGAGGTCGGGGCAGGCAGTGCGCTTGCCACAAGTCCTCTTCGCATCGATGAGCGGATACTACACTATATTGCAGGTGTTCCGTATCTCGATGAACGGCTTGTGGGAATGGTGGAGCCGCTGCGTATCCTGGAATATCCGGATCTTGTGCCGTCGCACCAGACACTTGCAGAACGGCTCGCTCTGGCGTGGCAGCAGGAAGGGGCGAGATCGACTCTCCCTGTGGTGCAGCTCTGCGGCGGTGAGGCTTCCGGCAAACGAGAAATCGCTCTGGCAGCGTGCGCAACGCTTGGATTGGATCTGAACGTGATCTTCGCGAACTTCATTCCGACTATCCCAGCTGAGCTCGATGCGCTGAGCAGGTTATGCGAACGCGAAGCAGCCCTTGGCATGAGCGCACTGCTTCTGGACTGCGATGATGTAAATATGAGTGACGCTGCGAGAGGAATCGCGATTACTCAACTGGTCGAGCGTACAAACAGCCCCCTCATCATTACAAGCCGGGAACCGCTGCGCACGCGAGAACGTTCGATGATCGTAATCGATGTTGGCAAGCCGACATCAGGTGAGCAGCGCGATATCTGGGAGAGCGTACTTGGCTCGACGACGTCAGGTCTGAACGGTAATGTGGATGCTCTGGTCTCGCAGTACAACTTAAGCGCGAGGACCATTCGCGATGCCTGTGCCGAGGTAACTGGAGGTGCGTCCACATGTGATACTCAAACCCCGATAGATCCGGATGGCTTAGGCGTTGTATTATGGGATGCATGTCGCACGCAGGCGCGCCCGCGCATGAGCGATCTGGCACAACGTATTGAGCCAGCCGCAACATGGGACGATATCGTGCTGCCAGAGCCGGAGCGCCAGATTCTGCGCGAGATCGCGGTGCATGTGCGGGAGCGGGCTAAGGTCTATGAAGACTGGGGATTTGCCGCCAGGGGTGGAAGTGGTCTTGGCATCAGCGCGCTCTTTGCGGGGGCAAGCGGCACCGGCAAGACGATGGCGGCAGAGGTGCTGGCAAATGAGTTGCG
>QMVM01000305.1 GCA_003661105.1 Methanosarcinales archaeon
ACCTGAAGTATCAAATACGTCCATACCTGAAGTATCAAATACGTCCATACCTGAAGTATCAAATACGTCCATACCTGAAGTATCAAATACGTCCATACCTGAAGTATCAAATACGTCCGCGCCCGATGAAGTCCATACGCCTGCTGATGGCAAATCCACCCCCGGATTCGGCGTGATTGGAATTAGTATGGTATTGCTCGTGCATCTGCTCATGCGACGGCTGCGATCATGAGTATAGCAAAAGGTATATCGGTGAACCCCGCATGTACGACGACGGAGGTGATGACCCCGCTCTTTGAGCCGGCGCAAGCAGGGAAGGAACTCGTACGTGACTTTCAAAGACACTCTCATCAGTGAACCATTGTTCCTAAACCCGATGTTTTGGGGCAGGGTGTGCCGTTGTCAGGCGGCTTTCTCCTTATCACAGAACCGCCCCAAGAAACTCCCCGGTATGTGATCCCTCTGCCATCACGATCTCTTCAGGTGTTCCCACTGCGACAACGTACCCGCCACCATCACCACCTTCGGGGCCCAGATCGATGATGTGATCAGCCGACTTGACGACATCGAGGTTGTGCTCGATCACAACAACCGTGTTTCCCATCGCGACAAGGTCGTTTAGCACAGCGATTAGCTTCTGCACGTCATGGAAATGAAGACCGGTTGTCGGCTCGTCAAGGAGATAAATCGTCCGCCCGGTAGCCCTCTTCGAGAGTTCCCGTGTCAGTTTGATCCGCTGGGCTTCCCCGCCTGATAGCGTCGTCGAACTCTGCCCAAGCTTGATATAGTCGAGACCGACCCTTGAGAGGGTGACAAGCTTGTTCCTGATGGACGCGATATTCTTAAAGAGTATAGCCGCCTCCTCGACACTCATACCGAGGACATCCGCTATCGATTTGCCCTTATATCTCACTTCGAGCGTCTCCCTGTTGTAGCGGCTGCCCTTGCACTCCTCGCACTCAATATAGATGTCAGGCAAAAAATTCATCTCGATCTTGATGAGCCCGTCGCCCTGACACGCTTCGCATCTGCCGCCCCTGACGTTAAACGAGAACCTTCCTGGTTTGTATCCGCGTAGTTTCGCCTCCTTCGTCCCTGCAAAGACCTTTCTGATCTCGTCAAAGACCTTGGTGTAGGTTGCAGGGTTGGAGCGGGGCGTCCGCCCGATCGGGCTCTGGTCGATCACGATGACCTTGTCGATCGGAGAATCGAAGACAAGCTCGCCAAACGCACCCGGCATCGCCCTTGACCCATATATCTCCTTTGTCAGGGCTTTGTAGAGCGTGTCATAGATGAGCGTTGACTTTCCGCTCCCTGAAACCCCTGTAACTACCGTGAGAAGGCCGATCGGGATCGCTGCATCGATGCTCTTCAGGTTATTCTCCCGGCAGCCAAGAATCCTGACATACTTACTGCTCTGCCTCCGTTTTCGCGGTGTCTCGATCACCAGGTCACCTGATAGGTACCTGCCGGTCAGAGAGTCCGGGTTTCGCTCGATCTCGGCAGGAGTTCCTTCTGCTACGACCTCGCCGCCATGAAGCCCTGCTCCCGGGCCCATATCGACGACATAATCCGCCTGCCTGATCGTCTCTTCGTCGTGCTCGACCACAATAAGTGTATTTCCCATGTCGCGGAGTTTTTTTAAGGTATCGATCAGTTTGCGGTTGTCACGCTGGTGAAGCCCGATCGTGGGCTCGTCGAGCACGTAGAGCACCCCGGTCAGGTTGGAGCCGATCTGGGTCGCAAGTCTGATCCGCTGCGCCTCGCCACCTGAAAGCGTGCCCGCATTTCGTGAGAGCGTGAGGTAACCAAGACCCACCTTCTCAAGAAAATCCAGCCGTGAACGTATCTCTTTTAGCACCTGATGCGCAATCTCGTTCTCTTTGTCGGTCAGGCGAAGATTCTCAAAGAATTCGATGCAGCCCGTAATCGAGAGGTCGGTCACATCGACAATCGATCGGTTCCCGATCCGAACTGCAAGCACCTTCTCCTTGAGCCGCTTTCCTTTGCATACCGGGCAGGCAGAGATCCGCATGAACTTCTCAAGCTCACGCCGCCGGTAATCTGACTTGGTCTGTCCGTAGAGCCGCTCTGCCTGCGGAAGCAGCCCTTCCCACGTCCCTTTGTGCGACCAGTATGCATCCCCGTTCTTCATGGTCATATCAAACTTCACAGTCTCACTCGATCCGTACATCAGCACGCTATACTGCGCTTCTGTTAGGTCGCTGATGGGTGTGAAGATATCAAAGTCGAAGTGCCCTGCAACAGCCGCGAGTTGCTGCACGCGGTAGCCGTCGAGGAAGTTGCGGTACATTGCAACAGCCCCGTCAGCCATGGAAAGCTCCCTGTCAGGGATGATCAGGTCGGGATCGAACTCCATCTTGATGCCGATGCCGTTACACTCCTCGCACGCGCCAAAGGGACTGTTAAACGAGAACATTCGCGGCTCCAATTCCTCAAAGGAGATGCCGCAGATCGGACAGGCAAGACTCGCGGAGTATGCCCGCTCGCTTCCATCCTCGCCTACCGCGATGATAAGTCCGTCAGACCGCGCAAGCGCGTTTTCCGAGGATTCGGCGAGGCGTGACCTGTCACTCACCCTGAGCCGGTCAATCACGATCTCGATGTCGTGTTTGACGTACCGCTCAAGAAGAATCTCGTCGTCGGTCCGGTGAATCGTCCCATCAACCCTGACACGCGCATATCCCTCGCTGTTTAAGTCTTTGAAGAGTTGCTGGTACGTGCCCTTCTTCTGCCTGACGACCGGAGCAAGGATCGTGATCATCCTTCCGGATTCGTCTGATTTATCTAATCCGTCTGATTTGACTGATCCGCTCGACCCCCCTGATCCACCCCATTCGGATGCGATCGTGTCTGCTATCCGCTCTGGCGACTGCGACTCGATCCTGACATCGTGGACCGGGCAGTACGGCACCCCGATCCTTGCAAAGAGCAGGCGCAGATAGTCGTAGAT
>QMVM01000306.1 GCA_003661105.1 Methanosarcinales archaeon
AGCTCCACCAGCACCTGATAATCACGAAGCATCTCGCCAGAGTTCTCCTGAATCGCAATCTCTCGCTGATACTGCCAGCCCGCAAGTCCCGCAGATCCCGATGCCAGAACAGCTATTCCTATTTTACGCATCTTTCATCACCTCACGCACTGCAAGCAGATTCAGCCTCGACTGCGGTTTTATTATTCTCTGTGTCGGATCAATGAAGAACACATTTCTTCCAACCAGAAAGAGTTTTTCTTTATTCACTCTATCATATCGTATTGTCTCTTCCTTTTCAAAGTTTTTAAATTCCTGTATTAAAGCATTTTCCGGATATTCAACTTTTCCAAGAGATATTTCATCGAATATAGACAATATCTGGCTTGTTCTGATCCTTAAGAACTTTTTAGCCTCTTTCTCTACATCTTTCCTATTGATTTTTGCATTCACAAGCTCAAGCAGACATACTGGCTTTCCACCACAGTACTTCCACGCAATCGCCCGCTCTTCATCGGTAAAACCGTACTTCTCCAGAAACGAGGCTGTCGTCTCGTGATCAAAGTCGTCCACCAGCAGATACCTGCACCGCCCTTGCAGCATCGCTTCACTGTGGATCTGCTCGATGAATAGCGAATCTGAAGTCGCCACGAAGACATGCGCCAGATGCTTTTCCTTCGTCAGGTCTATGAAAAAGTTGAAGAGTTCGTAGATGAGCGGACCATTCACCTTCATATCCCCTATCTTCTGCAGTTCATCCAGAATCAAAACTGGTTGCTTACCAGCATTTTTCACCTCTTCAAAAAGTTTTATTATGTATGAAAAGGCGTTCTTCGGCTTCTTATCCTTGAAAACGTAATCCAGAAACTCCCTGGTTATAGGTATGCCAGCCACCTTCGTGACAGATGAAACCAGTTCCGCGAGCGTCTCTTTCCTCTTCCTTTTCGTCTCCTCAGACTCCATCTCCATCTCAAAGAGCGATTCAATAAACTCATCATAACTCGCTAAAAATTTGGTCCTGAGGTTGATGTAAAAGACAACGTATTCCACTGGTAGTTCTTCTATCATACGACCGATCAATTCGGTCTTCCCGGAGTTTATCGGTCCGTAGATAAAAGTGATCAGGGTTGGTCGGCTGTCCAGTATAGCCCGTATCTCTTTTATCTCCTTTTCACGGTTGTGAAATTCTATGTTTCTCATATTCTTCTCCTCACGTAAGCCAATAATAATCCGATGATCGCAACCACCGCTGCGAATCCGGGTGTGCTCGATCTGTTCGATTCTGCGCCTGCCGTCTGCTCTGCGTCCGGCTCTGCCCGCACCGTGATCGGCAGGGTGAGCGTGTGATCCTCTCTCGCTCCCGGATCATCTCCGAAATAGTAGACGATCCTGCCCTGCACCTGAAAGTCATCCCCTACCTGGTTGGGCACAATCCTTACCTCAATATCTCTACCCACACCCGGTTCGAGATCGTATATGGTTGTGTACTGCCCGGCTCCGGACTTTGCGAATTCAGATGACGTCACGCTCCAGCCGGATGGCGGGATGATTATGACCTGCACATGCATCGGAGGATTTTCGATGATGTTTACCGCGGAGAGTTTCAGGAGTACGTCCTCTCCCATGACCACGTCCGTCTTCTCGCCGTGGAGATGTACGCTTGCGGTCGAGATCTCGGAAGATGATTTTGGTGCGGTCTGTGGTGTGGGTTGTGGAATGGAAGGGATCACTGTGATTGCGGTGGTTTTTGATTCGGCTGTGTGGTAATTCCCCTGTTCGCCTGCATAGGTTGCCGTGGCTGGGTCCAGATTGAATGTTCCGGCTTCGTTTAATTGCAGGATGTACTGGAACTCTCGCGAGTCCTTTGGTCTCAGGGAGGCGTATGTCTTCGAGGTTTCACCGCTGACGAAGATCAGGTCTGCGGGAATCGTGTCTGATACCTCGATGTCTGTTATCTCGGTTTTGCCGGTGTTTTTTACGGTCAGGGTTACCGTTGAGGTCTGTCCTTGTTTGATGGAGTGGGGTGAGGCTGATTTTGTGAGGGATAGGGCGGTTTGTTTTCCTTCGTAGTGTGACTTGATTTCTTCTGCGGTTAAGGCGCGGTTGTAGATGCGGACCTCGTCGATGATGCCGTTGAAATCGTAATCTACGTTTTGAGAAGGTTCCCATCCTATCCAAGTTTGTTGTGCATCAGGATTCCCTATTTCTCTCAACGTTGCTGTATTTTCAGCTACTCCATTGACAAATATTGTCGCTTCGTTTGCATCTCCACCCTTATATTGAAAAGTTGCGGCAACATGATACCATTGGTTTAACTGAAGTTGAGTAATTCCAAATACCATTCTTGGCGGTCCTGATTCAGTGCCTACGGATGTGTCAAAAGTAACTTTACGCTTGTTTAGGGCATCTTTTTCTCCACGCACAAAGAACAGACTTCCAACACCGCCACCAGAGGCTCGATTTGATAATATGGCTTCTACCCAAGAAGATGAATAGTCATTTAATTTAATCCAAGCCTCAATAGTAAAATCTGTATTAGATCTTTTCAAGCTTCCATCATTCCCGCAATTAACGTAATCGTCCACACCATCAAAACTCAACGCTCCCCCATACTCCCCCTCAACCCAGGTCGCCCCATGAATCACCCCATCATTCCCATTCCCTGAACTATCCGCAAGAACACTCCCGGACCCCTCATCGAAGTGCCATTCCGCAACCAGTCCATCATCATCTCCCTCTGCCTGCACACCCGCGGGCAGCCCCGCAAGCGCGATCACAACGATCACAAGCAATATCCAGACAGCAATCCCGATTTTACACATTCGCAATCACCTCACGCACTGCAAGCAGATTCAGACGTGATTGCGGTCTCAGTTCCTTATTCACAGAATCTGCAAAAATAATGTTTTTCCCTACCAAAAACTTGATCTCATCGCTTAGGTATTTGTATGCAACCCTCTCCTCCACGGCAAATTCCGAAAGCATTCTC
>QMVM01000307.1 GCA_003661105.1 Methanosarcinales archaeon
ACACCTCTTCTATCTCTCGATCTATCTCGATCTATACTATGGTCTATGGTTTCGAGTGGCATATAATGGTAACGCGATCGCCTCGTCTTCATGAGGTCTTTGCTATGTTCTGCGGGATGTGCGGGATTCAAAACAGCGAAGGGGTAAAAAAGTTTGGTGTTGCAACAAAACATGGCTTGTACTTCCTTGTAGATATGTAACGGTTGGCATTAACATAATTTTGTAATTTGTTGAGAACGACAAAAACAAAAATGTAAAGCCACGATTTTTCCAAAGATTTAAATACATGATAAAACGAATGGTATTAAATGAAGGAAGTTACATAATGGGCTTAAAAGAAAAATTTGAAGAAATAAATAAAGATCCCCATGCTATTTACTACTACATTGTTGGGATTCTTGCAGTATTATTAACTATAGGATTAATTTCGAATCCTCGAGCAATGGGTGAAACAATTTCTTCGATATTCGGTTTAATTGTTTGGTTGATTATTTGCTATCTTTGCTATAAATTTTGTGGTAGGAGTCAACATCAGCAACAACAACAACAACAGCAGCAAATAATAATGCAAACGGGCGACAACAAACAGAGAGTTTGTCCAAAATGTGGAATGCAAAATGACGTAGCGAATAGATTTTGCAGTGATTGTGGCTATGAATTTGAGACACGAAATAATTAGTATGCTTAAAGCAGTGAATATATGGATTAGGCAATCTAATTTATGTCATTCAATCCCTGATAGGTGTTTTACCTATAATAATCGATGTCTTCCAATATGTGCACGTTGTATGGGTATTCTTATTGGGGGGGTGGCATCTTTATTGATTTTTAATATTTTTAATATATATTTAAGTTATCACATAAGTATTATTTTAGTGATACCAATGATACTTGATGGGGGACTGCAGTACGTGGATTACACACCCAGTACAAATAATCGTAGATTTGTGACTGGATTCTTATTTGGAGTAGGCACTATCGTAGTTATCCGAAACATTGTTCATTTCATATTATATCAGTTTATTTAAGCACCCGTCTTTATTAACAACCTTTTCAAAATATTCACAGACACAGTCTACCTATGCCCTCGATGTTAATGCCATAGGTCAGATTATCGGACTTTATGCGATCTACCTCGAGATCGTTGGCGGAACCTTTGTTCACAACATCACGACTATGAAGTCTGCGATAGCGATATTCATACCGATAATCGTGCTGATCCTAATCGGGGTGGTGCTATCTGCTACGATTCTGGCAATGATAGCAAGCATAGGGATGAGCAGTGGGTTTTAGAATACCCGAAAGATACGCATACGCGATTGAACACGGACCCTGACCCGAGGTTTCAGGGTCTGTTTATTTTTCCATCGTCCAATCACTATTCAGTACAGGAGCAGATGCCGGAAACGTGCCTCGCAATCACACCACCAGATACCTGAGATTCCCTTTCCACGCAGACATAAGCGAACCAAGACGCGCCACGCTCTCCTGATCGGTCGGCATGAACATCATCTCAGGGCGGTATCGCTCAACATATCCCAGAAACGGGTAGAAATGCGACATCAGAAACTTAAAATCGCTGATCAGCACGATCGGATCATTGTGGCTCGTGTTTAAGTGTGGCAGCACCGAACTCACATCGGTTCCGCCGCCCGCAGTTATAGACCGCAGCGCAGCGATATCTGTCTGACATGCGCCTGCATTGAAAGTGATAATCTTTGTTCTGGACTTGAAGTACCTGTGGATGGTGTTTGCCAGCATCTTTGCCGATGTGATCGATTTGGTCATGCTTGATGAGGTATCGACAAGCACCCATACCGTTTTTCGCTTCTCCAGTTCCCGCTCGAGCCACATATTACTTGAATCGAATAGAATGAGACGTTTCTTGTCGGCAAGTGACGTGCTTGTGCCCCGGTATCGCGTTACGAGGCGCGGTCTCTCGATCCCAAGCCCGCGCTCGAGAAGGGCTGGCAGTTTCAGTTCCCGCGCTAACCCTGCGCATTCGGCTTCATCGTATTCGAGTACGCCCTTCCCGCTTCCGATGCTCATGCCATCAATCTTCTGGGCGAGGGTCTCTGGCGCAAATTCGCAGAACTTCTCCTGCTTGATGTACTGCGGCGTGCGCTCATGGACCACATCGGTATTCTTCTTCATCATCCGCCACGGCGTGTTGTCCGAGCGCCAGACCGAGCTCAAAACTCCTGCCAGCGCAGATGCCGACTCGACAAACTCTGTAAACCGCTTCTTCGTGAGATGCTCTGCCGAATCTGCCACGAGACTAACAAGGTGCCTGAACCGGTCAGATCCTGCGAGTTTTGTGATGCTTTCCATGATCTCACCATCCCAACCCGGATCACAATCTCTGTCCCGCCCCCTGTCTCTGTTTTGATCTTGGTTCTGGTATGGACGCCCCTCACGAAACTCGGGGAATGTGTGCGGATGCCGTGACAACAGGATGAGCATCGCTATGGTATAAGCATCGTCACTCTTCGATTCTGCAAGCGAGTCCAGGAGCGACGCATCCATCGGCTCGTAAGCACAGGTATCCATCCCGCGGTTGATTGCATAGTCAGAGACGATGTTTGTTGCGAAATGCACGATATCCGCGTCCAGATACTGCCCGCTCCAGATGTCGGCATCGCTTATCTTCTCCGCCTCTGTGATCTCGCGGTAGCCCGCGATCAGATCGTTTATGTGCAGCAGATGCGCGATCTCGTGGCTTGCGAGCAGTCTTGCGAGATCGTTCTGATCGCAGTGGGTCTTGATGTAGAGATCGGCACGCCTGGACGCGGTAAAGACATAAATGTATGATGAGGGGTCCGAATCACCGGTTTCATGGTATTTCAGTCGGATATCGTAGTTGGACACCAGTTTATCGATCAGTTCGCTTAGCACCACAAACATGCTGCCGGGTGCTGGCTCGCCATCTCTGGTACTCACACTCACGGTTCCACCCCGGT
>QMVM01000308.1 GCA_003661105.1 Methanosarcinales archaeon
GGCAAATACGGGTATTATTGTGTGGGTGTAATCAGTGAAATCGGTGTTAATCTGTGGCTAAAATAGTATCAG
Source organism: Methanosarcinales archaeon (assembly GCA_003661105.1). Taxonomy (GTDB): domain Archaea; phylum Halobacteriota; class Methanosarcinia; order Methanosarcinales; family Methanogasteraceae; genus Methanogaster_A. Next base: position 73 of record QMVM01000308.1, read on the forward strand.
CCACAGATTAACACAGATTAGCGGTGTAAACCACTTTTCAGACCGATGGTTATCCATTATGGTAGTTGTGGTTGCGTAAGACAATCCGACGTTATCAGAAAATAATAAAAAGATTCGGAAAATACTCGGATTTTTAAGCAGTACTCCCTGAGATATTCGCCCCTATAATAGCCCGGTCACCTCCACGTCACATCGACCTGATCTGGTCTGAAGTCAGGTATCACCACCGAATCCTCAATTGGAAGCGATTCGCCGCTTGCAAGCATCAGAAGACCGGTGTATGCGATCATCGTGCCGTTATCCCCCATAAACCTCTTCTCAGGCACGTGAAACGCCGCGCCTCTGTCCGCGCACATAAGCTCAAGCATCTCGCGAAGACGCGTGTTTGCGCCGACTCCGCCAGCAAGCAGCACATCGTTCTTCTCGGTGTGCGCAACCGCACGCTCGGTGACCTCAACAAGCATGGCAAACGCAGTCTCCTGAAGCGAGAAACAGACATCCGCGAGCGAATGTTTCGTAAGCGCGTCCTTTGCTGCGGTCATGAGCCCTGAAAACGAGAAATCCATCCCCTTGACCACATACGGAAGCGGGATGTACTCCGTTGCAGCCAGCGCCTCGCTCTCGATCTTGGGTCCGCCGGGATGCGAGAACCCAGCGTGTCTTGCGAACTTGTCAAGAGCGTTTCCGATGCCGATGTCAAGCGTTTCTCCGAAGATGCGGTACCGTCCGCCCCTGTACGCAAGCACCTGCGAGTTTGCGCCGCTCACATAGAGCATAACCGGGTCATCGACTCCGCACTGCCACCTGCCGATCTCGAGGTGTGCGACGCAGTGGTTGACGCCGATTAGGGGCACATCGAGCGAGAGCGCAAGAGCCCGGGCTGCTGTTGCAACAGTCCTGAGACACGGCCCCATGCCCGGTCCCTGCGAGAACGCGATGCCGTCGATCTTCACATCGCCTGCCGACTCGATCGCTTTTCTGATGACTGACGCGATGTGGGTGGCGTGGTGCTGCGCTGCTTCCCGTGGGTGGATGCCGCCGGTCTTTGGCCGGTACGTCGCGGTCGCTTCCGTGATGACTTCTGTTTCGTTCACAACTCCCGCGGAGAGGTTCCACGCGGTGCCCTCGATTCCAAGGATGGTTCGGTGCATTGTTCTGGTTGTATGGTTGTGGCGGGAGATAAAAGTACTGAAGTGCACCAATCCCGCAATCCGAAAATACGGTAGAATTTAACAGAATCTGCGCCATCCTCTCCTTATTCCAGTAACTCACTGATGACGATCTTCCCACCATCAAACGTTGCACACAACAGATCCCCAACCCTTTTAGCAACCTCATCCGGAAGTGCAATCGTCAGTTTATTATTCTCACGGTCCACACTGTAAACAAACTTTGCATGCAGTCCAGCAGGTGCTTCCACCCATCCCCCTTCCGGAAGTGACTCCATATCCTCCATGCTTTCGATTTTCACTCTTCGCATATCATACATCACTTCCCTCTTTTCATATATACTTTGTAATTACTCACCCCCCCACCGAAAAATTCATTATTAATGAGATTATATTTTCCATCGTAATGGTTGCAAATAAAATATTTCGTTTGATGGATGGCTAGTAACTACTCAGGTATGCTGATTGGTCTCCCCTCTCTCGTACTCTGCGGTTAAATTCCCTATTTGGTTACAGTATGCCCCATGTCCCGGGTAGTTCCTACATAGCGAAGTCCCCGATAGTGGTTTTGGGTACCTGAGTAGTTACCTGCTAACAAGCAAGTACAAACCAACCCCGCAAGATATATTAACTCATGCACCCTACATTCGAACCATGTTGTGGTGATCAGGTCGGAGCATCATGTCACCGATGTAGCAAGTACCCAGAAGCGCCATCATGGGCACGATCCCGGACTGGGAGCGGGTCCATAATCCGGGTTCTTTGACTCGCAAATCGTGAGGGCATACAGATGGTAGGAGGATGCGGGAACTGGGAAAATACGAACGGAGAATAAGGGGCTTATGCAGGCCACTGAAATATCCGATGGGGCGCTGGACGAAGCGCTCTGTGCACTGGATGATCTCTGTGATGAGATCGATGAACGACAGGATGAGCTTGACAAGTATTTTGACCCGGAGTCGGACAAAAATCTCAAGAAAAGAATTTATTCTGTGAAAGAACGCTTGGTGGGACTTGGCGAGGCGATTGTCGAACCTCTGGCTGATTATCTGTACAATCTCGACTCATACAGCTGCATCATCGCAGCGGATGTGCTTGGCAGGATCGACAGCCCTGCGGCTGTTCCAGCACTGATCGATGCGATCGAGACCGACGCAGATGATCTGTGTGAAGATGCATCCGATGCGCTGGTGAAGCTCGGCACTCATGCGGTTCAGCCGCTGATCGATCGAATCAACGATAGTCTGGACGACCCGGAGATCGGCAAAAACGAGCGTGAAATTGGCACGATCTATCCGATCGGCACACTCTCTCGGATACAGGATCCGCGGTCGTTCGCCTTCATGGTAGAACTTCTTGACAGGCTCGCTGAAGATAGTACGTATCCGGTAGATATGGGGTTTCTATGCGGCTGTTTCTATGGTCAGCACAATTATGAGATCATACCACGTCTGAAAGCCATCGCGGAGGAATATAAGGAAGATCCGGGTAAGTTCACTCACATATCTACCGAAGCCGAGGATGTCCTCACGCGTTTTGGAATCGATCAGGTGCTCGAATCAGAATACTGGATAATCCACGGATGCTGCCACATCTGCGAGAATTATGACCCTGTCGAAGAGATTTGTGGGATCTCAGACGAATATGAGCCTCGCGATGCGTTCTGCATCGAATGCGAGCCAAAACGTGCGTTTGATTGCGATA
>QMVM01000309.1 GCA_003661105.1 Methanosarcinales archaeon
CCCCGCAAGCCGTGCAGACGCCATTCTCGATGACCTCTACAATCTTTGGCGGCAAATCACTCAGCCTCCAATGATCTCCTTTCCGATCAGCTTGATCGCCTTCTCTTTGTCAGGACCAATCGGGGATCCCGCAACGATCTGCGTGACGCCCATCTTGGTGAGTTCGTCGATTCTTGCCACACAGTCCGCTGGTGTGCCGTAGATCGCGAACGCTTCCATCATCTCGTTTGTGACCGCACCACCCATCAGGGTTCCGAAGTCGCCTTTTGCGATTGCCCCGCCGATTGTGCCGATCACGCTCGGGTCGATGCCGTGTCTCTCAAGAACCATAGGTGGCGATCCTGCAACGATGAATGCAACAACGATCTTTGCCGCGTTCAGTGCCTTATCGACCTTCTTGTCGATTGAGAAACATGCATACGCAGTCACGTCGATGTCCTTCATATTCCTGCCTGCCGATTCCGCGCCCTTCTTGATCTCCTTTACAGCGACCTCGAAGTCCTTCGGATGCGATGCGTTTATGAGCGCACCATCAGCGATCTCTCCTGCGAGCTGAAGCATCTTTGGCCCCTGCACGCCGAGATAGATCGGGATGTTTCCTGCAGCGAATGCCATCTGAGCGCCAGAGAGTGATACTAGCTCACCTTTCTGATTGACTGGCTTTCCGGCAAAGAGTTCGCGCAGTGCTAAAACGCTCTCCTTTGTCATGGTGAGGGGCTTCACCCACTCAATTCCCATCTTATCAAAGGTTGCCTTGTCGCCAGGTCCCAGCCCAAGAATTGCACGTCCGCCCGATATCTCATTCACAGCCGCTATACTTGATGCTGCAACTGCCACGTTTCTCGTGTAGGGGTTTGTGACCCCGCTCCCGAGCTTGATCGTGTTGGTGTTGGCTGCGAGAGCCGCAAGCGTGGTGTATACATCACGATTGTTGTAGTGGTCTGTGATCCACACGTTGTCGAACCCGTTCTGCTCAGCCATCTTAGCGTAATGAGCTATCTTCAGAACAGGGTCATTTGGTACAAATTCGATTCCATATGCCATGGTTTATCCTCCTGTTATCTAATAGGGTTAAGATGATCGTTGGTGTAATGATTTAAAACCTTATTGGTGTGGCAGTGCGGTATTGGTTGACAGCCCCATTCCATTTTCAGTAAGGTTAATATATCAATTCATACAACTAATACCATCTCCACTGAAATATTGTGCCGAAGGTTGCTACATGTCCCTGGAAGATATCCCAAAAACGATCAAAATCGAGAATGTGGTTGCATCCACCTCGATAACAAGCACTATCGATCTCGAACGCGTGTCGCAGTTGATAGAGGGTGCTGAATACAATAAGAAGCGATTTCCCGGAGCGATCTATCGCCTCAAGGAGCCGAAGCTTGCTGTTCTTGTCTTCGGAAGCGGGAAGATCGTATGTACGGGCGCAAAGAAGATCTCGGATGTCAAGATCGGAGTAACAAAGATATTTGAGAAACTTGAAGAGATCGGGACCAGTACAGAGGGGCAGACCGAACTCGTTCTGCATAACATCGTTTCATCTGCGGACCTTGGATGCGTGATCAATCTCGATGCAGTTTCGATGGGTCTTGGGTTCGAAAACATCGAATACGAGCCGGAGCAGTTTCCGGGACTTGTTTACCGAATTAAAGAGCCGAAATCGGTCGTGTTGCTATTCGGATCTGGCAAAATGATCATCACCGGATGCAAAAGTCCGGAAGATTCGAAACTCGTCGTCATCAAAATTGTAAAGGATCTCGATGAACTTGGATTGTTGTGATTTCTGATCCATGATCCCGATAACTGACAATCATATCCATCTCGATCGCCGTGGAAAGGGGCTCATGGCGGTCAAGGAGTTTGCCCGCGCGGGTGGCACACACATCATCCTTGTATCAAAGCCATCATGGACACTTGACATGGATATAACAAAGCCAAGTGACTACGAACCGGTCTTTGAAGAAACGATCAGCATCGTGCGCGAGATAAACCGAGCTGATATTGGAGTTACCGCGTTCCCTGTGCTTGGGGTCCATCCCGCCGAGATCACGGTGCTATCTGACCGCGTGGGGCAGACTCGGGCAGAGGAGTTGATGATTTCCGGGCTTGAGATCGCACAGCGTTTTGTTTGTGAGAATGAGGCGATAGCCATCAAGACAGGAAGACCGCACTATGAAGTATCCAAGAGCGCGTGGGATGCGTCCAACCGCATCATGGCTTACGGCATGACTCTCGCGCGTGATGCCGGATGCGCTGTGCAACTTCATACCGAGACTGCTGACGCGGCAGTTATCGCGGATCTTGCAGGAATCGCGAAGAGATCCGGGATTTCGCCCGGAAAGGTAGTCAAGCATTATGCTCCGCCGTTGATACATGTTTTTGAACGCGAAGGCCTCTTTCCGGGAGTGCTTGCAGGCAGGGGCGCGATCGAGAGCGCGCTTATCGAGGGGAGCAGGTTCATGATGGAGACTGATTACATCGACGACCCCGAGAGACCCGGCGCGGTGCTCGGGCCAAAGACCGTGCCCCGGAGAACCTTGCAGTTGGTCGATAAGTTCGGCGAGGAGGTTTTCTGGAAGGTGCACAAGGAGAACCCTGAGCAGGTGTATGGCATCGAGATCGTTGTATGAGCAACTGCCCATACCGCACACAGGCCCATTTACTCACAGTTTCACAATCGCGTTTCTTGAGCACACATCGATGTATACGCTGCACGCTGTGCCCTTCTCCTGATCGACCATGGCAGGCATCCGAGCCACTTGTGTGTTCTGATGTAACGAAATTCTAGCTCATCTGAAATCCACGAGATTTGGGAGAATTTTTAATTTGTTCTGGTCGGTTGAAAACATGACGCCAACCCGGCAAATACAAATATGATTAGATGGGTGTAATCAGTGAAATCGGTGTTAATCTGTGGCTAAAACAGTATCAGCCAC
>QMVM01000310.1 GCA_003661105.1 Methanosarcinales archaeon
CCTTTTCCAAAAGCTTTATCTATTTGCTTCATCGCTAAGTCTAATGATTTTTGTTTATTTGCGTCCATCTTTGGCTCACTTATTTTAAATTTTAAGTAATTATATGTAATTTTTTAGAAGTGTATCAAAAATATGGCATATTGTCATATTTTTGTAGATATGTCTCTATAATTTTAAGATTTTAAAGTTTATCAATATTATCACGGGTAATTAATCTTGCTGGTATTTCAATTAAATCTGACAAAGGCTTATCTTCTTTTAATAATTTTACTATACTTTGGATACCAACTCTACCTATCTCTTGTGGATTTTGAATAACTGTTGCATCTAAGCGACCTGTTTTAATCATCTTACGCATATTTTTATCCATATCAAAACCAACTTGAATCGGTCTTTTAGCAAAAGATTCTGCAACTTCTACACCAGCGATAGATGCACCAGCATAACAAGAAAATAGTGCAACGATATCTTCTGCATTATTTTTATACTCACTTATTGCATCCATCAATGAATATTTAGAAGACCATTCTTTTGCATAATAATCATGCACATCATAACCCGCATCTAAAAGTATATTATGAGGTACTCTAGCACGAATTAAAGCATCTTCTTGAACTTTATCACCACATAGGATGACAACTCTCTTAGCTTTATCACCTTTTTTTTTCAATCTATCAAGTAAAAACTTTCCTGCAAGTTCTGCCGCCTTTTGATTATTAGTCGCAATAGTAGTACTTATCCACTCGTTCTCAATAGGCATATTAACAGCAACAACAGGTATTTTATTTATACGAAACATATCAATAGAATCAGCTATTTCTTGAGATACTGCTCCAATAATCATCCCATCTACTTTGAGTTCAACTGCACGAATAAGAGCTGCTTTTTGAGCTTCTAGTGTAAAGTTATGTGCAGAAAAATCAATCACTATTACATCAAGCTCTTTGGCTCTTAAGAACAGTGAGCGTTTTAGTTTATTCCAAAAATCAACATTAGAAGGTGCGCCACTATAACCAATGACTAATTTATTTTCAGGACTATTCTTTAGAGATTCAGCATTTAGACTTGCTAAGACAGTAAAAATAATCAATACACTAAGCCATATATTTTTTTTTATTTTCATATCGATTTTAAACCAGCAAATTTACTAAACTTATCCTTATTCAAAGGTCGACTAAAATAATACCCTTGAATCTCTAAATTTTGTATCTCCATTTCAGACAATATTTCAAGCTGTTCCTTAGTCTCTACACCCTCGATAACTGTTTTCATATTCAGTGCCTTTGCCATAGATATAATTGCCCTTACAAAAGAGTTTGCTTCTTCATTTTTTCCAAGTCTCTGAATAAATGACCTATCAACTTTAAGCGTAGAAAATGGAAATTGGTGCAACCTGCTTAGTGATGAATATCCTGTTCCAAAATCATCTAGTGCAATAGAAATACCCATCTTATCAATAATATCAATCATACTTTTCACATATTCAGATTGATGCATTATCGCACTTTCTGTAATTTCGAGTTCCATATTTGCAGCACTTAACCCTGTCTCCTTAAGTATATCTTCAATCATAACCAATAAATTTGGGTCAGAAAACTGTTGTGGCGAAAGATTTATGGCTATTGTCATATCATCAAGCCCTTCATCAAGCCAACTTTTCATCTGTTTACATGCTTTATACATAACCATTCTACCAAGCTCTCCAATAAGACCAATCTCTTCGGCTAAAGAGATAAACTTCTCAGGTGATATATATCCAAGTTCAGGATGTTTCCATCTTGCTAATGCTTCCATCCCACAAAGTTTTTCACTACTAAGAGAGACTTTTGGCTGATAATTTAACTCTATTTTATTATTGAAGATCGCATTACGAAGGTCAATTTCTAGAGTCAACCTATCTTTATTATGTGTATGAAAATCTTTGTTATAAAATTTGTATTGATTGCCTCCTATCTCTTTAGCATGATACATTGCTCGGTCAGCTTTATTGATTAAAACTTCTGCGGAGTCGCCATCAGTAGGATAGTTTGCCACACCAATACTCATAGATACATAAATAGATTTATCTAATATTTGAAAAGGCTCTTTCAAAAGGTCAAATAAACTCTTACAATATTGTGAGATAGATTCATAGCCTCCAAAATTATATAAAACCAAGTTAAATTCATCTCCACTAATTCGTGCAAATATATCTGACTTTCTTACTGATTTTTTTATACGCTGAGTAAACTCTACTAAAAGAGAATCTCCAATATCATGTCCATATGTATCGTTGATAAATTTAAAATCATTTAAGTCGATAAATAGTAAAACCAAATCTTTTGATTCACGATGTGAAATGTCAATTATTTGATTAAATTGTTCCATAAATAGACTACGGTTTGGCAGTTTAGTCAATGCATCAAAATAAGCTTTGTACTCAAGTTCAGCTTCCCGTTCTTTGAGGGTTAGCGCCAAGTCATTGATTGTTCGACTAAAATCACCAATTTCATCTCCAGAATCTAATAGGGGAATATTTTCAAGTTCATTCAACTTAATATGATGAGCTAGTCTCTCTATCGGTTTTGTAATACTCCTTCCTATAAATAGAGTACCAAAAAAACCAATAGTCATAAAAATAATAAAAAACATTGCACCATTAATCAAAATTTGAAGCTTCTCTTTTTCAAAATCCTTAGAAGAAAAAGCCAATAATATAGTTCCATATTTCTCACTATTTACTTCAAATGGCATAACTACTTGTATCTGTTTATTAGATATATGATGCACACCCTCATGCAAATTATATTTATTGACATCACCATGGCAGAGTAATTCTATCTCCTTTTTATCAAAAAAACAGAGACCTTCTAAGTTACTATAAGTATGTAGTAGAAGTGGCAACTGACTACTCTCTTTAGCTAACAAGGCAACTTTAAGATAGAGGCTCATATGCTCACTAG
>QMVM01000311.1 GCA_003661105.1 Methanosarcinales archaeon
TTCACCTGGTGTATATGGTGATGTGAGTTTATTTGAAGACTGGGTAACAGCAGGCGCACAGGGGGTTTTTGACGCAACAGAACCCCTCACTAGATATAGTCTCAGAGAGGAATTATCGACGGAAAAGCAGGGTATTTTGATGAATATTACAAAAAGTTGGTTGCGAGAATCTGGCGTGCAAGGATACGAAAGAGAAGAATTTGATTGCACGATAATCTCGGCAAACCCAGATATTCGGTGTTGCGGATGTGAAATGCTGGGTTATGTGCGTTCAAGTTTGCAGGACAAGTACTATTTCGTTATCGAAGAAGATCAGCACACCAATAAAACCAAAATCAGAAATGTGTACCGCTGGGCATACCAGACCCCTTCAGGCTACCAGCAGAGACCGGTATGTGAAGAGGTTATGACGAATGCAATTGGGTAAGCAATGAATAAAATCGCAAAAGTATCACTGGTACTGGCTGTAATCTTTATCGCCATCCTGCTTGTCATATTTGTGCAGAGTCTGGCAGATGAAAAGGAAGAGTGCATAACCGATCAAGTAATAGTCGATATCCCGATCAGATCCGATCTTGACATCTCTTTCCTTGGTCCGGGTAAATCGATGTCTGTAAATATGGTGTATACCCTGATCCCATCGGTGGATGTGAAGATGGATGTTTCAAAGGGCATCGTTCTTCCTGCGACGGTGGTATTTGTGGAGAGTGATCTGCCAACCGGTCAGATTACACTTAAAAAAAAGGTAGGAAATATAAGTATAAAACAAAGATAAAGGCACTTGTGAACGGGGATTGGATGATCTATCTGACATTCCGCAGGTTGCCGTCCATTTTCCATAATTTCTACTGATAGCGGTTTTGTGTATTTCAAAAATATTATTTTTACATTGTAGATATATATGAACGAACTTTAGAGACCTGATTTGACCACCTTCGGTAGAATGGGTCTATACATTGTTCAGAATCATTTGCACATAAACATTGAAAAACGCAATCATCTGCCACTATTCAACATTTACGAAAAAGATTTGTTTTCAAAAGGTACCTGCGGAATATAAGATCTATGCAGCTCCCGGCATGTATGCGGATCTGCGTGTTGTTGGGGGTGATGTAACATCAGCATGGGTCTGAGTTTTTGATGCGGCAGAGCCGATTACCAGATATCATCTCAGGGAGGAAGTGTCAGAGGAACAACGAGGCGTTCTGATAAAAATCACAAATAACTGGTTGCAACGGTATAACTCAACCGAATATGAAAAACAAGATTTCAATTGCACGATACTCTCAAGACCTGCTTCAGGATTTCCTGATATCACTATCAGGTGCTATGGCTGCGAACTATGGGGCTATTCGAATTCGACGTTATCCGACAGATACTATTTTGTTATCGATGATGATTTAAACGCCAACAAAACCAAAATCAGAAACGTGTACCGCTGGGCATACCAGACCCCCTCAGGCTACCAGCAGAGACCGGTATGTGAAGAGGTTATGACGAATGTAATTGGGTAAGCAATGAATAAAATCGCAAAAGCATCACTGGCACTGGTTGTGATTTTTATCGCCATCCTGCTTGTCATATCTGTACCGCAGTTCCCGTTGTGTCTGTAAACGCATGCGGACAAAGGGTCAATTCTTTATACTTTCGTAAACATTTATGTACGCTGCTGAGTGATAAAAAGAACAATCCCAAATAATGTTTATCAATGATTGAAGAATGGACGTTTGAGAAGGGTGGAGCGTGTCATACCTGTGTGACTCATTTTGGACTGCAATTTACGTTGCACCGAAAAGTCGAGATTGGTGAATTTGACTGGTTACCAGGAGATAATAAAAAGACTCTGATATGTCTGAGCAATCGGGGCGATGAGCATGGAATGCCTGCAAGATGGCATGTAACCTGCCCTCCTGAATGGACATGCACACTTGCAGAATTCCGCCAGCTTGTATTTGCCGGTGAAGTGGAGGTTTCGATAAACGATCCTTTCGTGGACGGATATATCTTGCAGTATCATTGTGAGCGGAGGGGGGTACCATGGATTCGGATGGAGGTCAATCGTAAGCTCTATCTGAACGAAGTTTATTTTGATCCGGAGCGATTAAGAGTGGATCAGAGGATCATTCAGGAATTAAGAGCGAATATCCGATGCCCTTGTACGATTCTGGACTGTACTTTAACCTCTCCCATCTATAGATGTTTTGACACCTTTCTTGCTTGATGTTTGTATCATCTGTTCATCCCTTTGAGGCTGTCTGTCGCATCTCAAACATCGTCTAAATACGAATATAGCCGAATAAGGCGGTTTTATGGGAGAAAGAGGTTTTTAAATGATGGAATTATACCCAAATTCCGTGAGGTTGGGTATGGAAAAGTTATTTATGTTAAGAATCTAATGAGATATGAATTTAGAGGTAAGAGAATGTCTACGGAAAGAGACCTGATAAAAGAAGCATATAACATGGAAAATGCATGGGGCATATCCACTGCCATCGACATCCGCGGATGCAATCCGGATAAGATACAGGATGAAGCCACTATAAAGCGGTTCATCTATGAATTATGTGACTTCATCAAGATGAAACGGTATGGGGATTGCATAGTGGTACGTTTCGGGGAGGGGGATATGATCGGGTATTCAGCGGTTCAGTTGATCGAGACATCCCTCATATCTGCGCACTTTGTAGACGCTACCTCTGCGGGGTATATCGACATATTCAGTTGCAAATATTATCGCCCGGAAGATGCTCTTGCCTTCTGCAAGGACTTCTTTGAGGCAAAAGATGTAAAATACAATCATTTACTAAGGATATGAGCGGAGATGAAGAAAGATGCGGAGGTCACTCTTATATTCTATTCCGTTAATGGTTATATATGATGGGGGTATCCGGCATCTTCGGCTTGCATGACGTTCCTTTGAGGATTGACCAGGAA
>QMVM01000312.1 GCA_003661105.1 Methanosarcinales archaeon
AGCAAGGTCGCGATGGTTATCCGCATTGATCTTTATACACACGAATTTATCTGCCAGATTGACCACATCCGGGTCGGAGTAAATAACCCGGTCCAGTTCTTTACACCATTTGCACCAGCCAGTATAGACATCGATCATTACGGGCTTGTTCTGCGCCTGTGCAATCTCCATCCCTTCATCATACGAGTACCATGTAATCCCGGCTCCCGGTGTCTCCGATGCCAATGGCTGCGATGGGGGGGTAGGGTCGATACATGCGCTCATGAGACATGCGACAAGCGCAATAAGCACCATCAATGCAAACATTCCTCTCTTTTTCATACGATCACTTCTTCTTGATCATTTGCAGGTGACCTCCATTAACCTTATCCATGTAGAACCCACACGTAGTCGCAGACGATACCGGCGAGGCAGAAGATGAACACGCATGGAATGGATGAAAAAACCATTGGATCGGCACTCCACGATCTGAAAAGCAGAGATACACCTTACGAACGCGTTTTGAGTTCGATGTGCACCTACCCGCACCCGGTTGCAGTGGCGGCGCACCAGCAGTTCATCGAGACAAATCTCGGCGATCCGGGGCTCTTTGCCGGAACTGCGGAGATTGAGCACGAGGTGGTACGGATAATGGGCACGCTCTTTGGAAACCCGGATGCGCACGGATATGTCACCACGGGCGGCACCGAGTCAAATATCCAGGCGATACATGCGATCAAAACTGCGCGCAAAATCCGCGAGTCAAACATTATCGTTCCGGCGTCGGCGCACTTCTGCTTCGATAAGGTTGCTGACATCCTGGGGATAGAGGTGCGGAAAGCAGACCTCGACACAGAGTTCAGAGCTGATATCCAGGCAGTTGAGGATTTGATCGACGGAAACACGATCGGGATGGTTGGAATTGCAGGAACCACTGAATTCGGGCAGATAGACCCGATAAGAGAACTTTCAGATCTTGCATTATCAAAAAACATATTCCTGCACGTAGATGCTGCATTCGGAGGGTTCGTGATCCCGTTTCTTACCGAGAAGTATGAATTCGATTTCACACTTCCCGGCGTCACATCGATCGCTGCCGACCCGCATAAGATGGGATTCGCAACGATACCCACTGGAGGACTTCTGTTTCAGGATTCCTCCTACTTGAATCGGCTATCTGTGGATACGCCATATCTGACGGTTAACTCCCAGCAGACGCTTTCAGGCACGAGAAGTGGGGCATCGGCTGCATCTGCGTATGCGGTCTTCAAGCATCTCGGAAGAGAGGGCTACGAGAGGATCGTGCAGAGGTGTATGGAACTCACGCATGAACTGGTTGCGAGGGCTCGCGAATCCGGAATCGAGCCACTCATCGATCCAGTGACAAACGTGCTGGTGCTCGATGTGCCTGATGCCGATTCTGTGCGCAGCGCTCTAAAGGGGCGCGGATGGGATGTATCGATCACGCGCGACCCGCGTGCGATACGTCTGGTGATCATGCCACACCTCTCCAGCGAGAACCTGAACCTGTTTGCGGACGATCTTGCCGATGTTGTGAAATGAACGAGTGCGAACTGATCGATGACCTGATCCGGTATCTCCGCGGAGAAGTTGTGGATTTTTCAGGATATGAGGTCGACCTATCAGGTCTCACCGAGTTTGAGCGAAGCGTCCTCTGCGAGACAAGAAAAATCCGGTACGGCTCGGTTGTCACGTACTCCGAACTTGCCACAAAGATCGGAAAGCAAAACGCAGCGCGGGCAGTCGGAAACGCTCTTAAGAAGAACCCCTTGCCGATTGTAATCCCGTGCCACCGGGTGGTTTCGAAAGGCGGGATCGGCGGGTATGCATTCGGCGTCGAAGCGAAGCGGCGTCTACTAAAGCTCGAAGACCAAAACATCTATAACGCTGCTGAGACTTTTTAATTTGTTCTGGTCGGTTGAAAACATGACACCAACCCGGCAGATACAAATATGATTAGATGGGTGTAATCAGTGAAATAAGTGTTAATTTGTGGCTAAAACAGTATCAGCCACAGATTAACGCAGATGGACACATATTATCGGTGTAAACGACTTTTAAGATCGATAGTTTCCCATTCTAGCAGTTGTGGTTGCGTAAGACGATCCGACGTTCCCAAAAAAATAATAAAAAGACTCATGCTGCTGCTACTCAGGGAACGCACAATAAATAAGTTACTGTTGTCTCAACAACTTAATTTTTAGATAATTTTATAATTCGGCCCGCTCCACCCCCAAATAAATTCAAGGGCATCCGCCACCTCGAACTCACGCGTCAGGTAATCGTCCGCCTCACGATTCGCTGCCCGCCGCCTGCAGGATCATGAGCGCGTCGAGAGATGTGATCTGCCCGTCACCGCTAACATCCCGGCATACGTCGTATTCGCGGCTGCCCGCTGCGATCGCAAGCGCGATTACTGCATCTGTCGTGCTGGCTTCGCCGCTACCTATCTTCACCCTGTAGTGATCCGCACCGCCCCAGTTTCCAGCATTGTCCTCTGCTCTGAGATGGAAGTACCAGACGCCGTCTGCTACATCTGTGTATAATCCGGAGTTTCCTGTGGTGCCGCATGTCGTATCCGGCGGTGTGGTGGCTGATTGGTCGAAGATGTAGCTGTAACAACTGATTCCGGAAGTGTCGGATGGAGCCGTCCACGTAAATGATGGATCGTTGTTAGTGTACCATTCACCCCCGTCCGGATGCGTCGGTGACGATATCACTGGTGCTGGCGGGTCTGCTGCGTCGATCTTGACCGTATACTCGTCACTCTCTCCAGTATTCCTGGCAGCATCATCGATCCTGAATTTGATCATATTCTGCGTCCCGGAATCCTGATTGAACGGGATAGAGTCAGCAGTTATCGTCTGGTATGACGTAGCACCATCGCTTCCGGCAGAGCTTGCAGATCTCCAGACGCTCCACG
>QMVM01000313.1 GCA_003661105.1 Methanosarcinales archaeon
AATCTTCTACCTTCATAGTACCGAAATCGGATCCTATAATAGTACCTTCTTCATGACACCACGTTGGTCTCTCTCCATACTCCTTAAATCCTCTAACCCCGGTACTTGCACCAAATCCCCTAACGCAAAATGACTTACCTTCAAGGTTCTTAAACTCCCAGCGTACATCTGTAAACTTTACCCAGGGAATATACTTCTGTAAAAATTCAGATTTGTTGTATCTAAATTCAAGGTTTTGTCTCATTGATTTTACACCATTATCAATGGTATCACTTACATATATAGCAACATTAACTTCTCCAAATTTAGGTATTCCTCCATAAGTAGCAATGTATAAAAACATGTATTCATGTAAGGCAGTAGTTTTTGCACTACCTCTAAAAGCTACAAATAAATTCTCATCATGTTCAGCAACTTGATCCAACATATCTAAATGTATGATTGGAGATTTATGTTCTTCTCCACCTTCACCATTAACCATCTTAATGAAAGTAATAAATTCAAGAGCAAAACTCGATGGCATTTGCTTCTGAAGAGACAAGTAGTCAACTTCCTTTATGATATCCTCAAGTTCTCTAGTTGCTTTAACTTTTTCCATGCTTCCCATTTTTATACATCCTCTGTAATAATGATTGCTTCAATTGCTTCTTGTGGTGTCATTACTCCTGCACCTATAGCAAGTTGGTTCTGTGCTGCTAGTTCCTGTGTAGCTTTCCTTAACTCTGATATAGCATCATTCTCTTTTAGACCTATTTCCAATTCAATCTTTGCAACTTCAGGCGGCTTTAGCTGAACAAGTATTGAGTTTGCTGCTTGTGTCTGAACCAACTCTGAATTAGCATTCATCATTAAATAGGCTTGTCTGGCAAGTGCCTCCTGGAACAGTGATGCATTCAATATAGAAGGAGCTATCATTGTTTGTTCCATGATCTTATTAACTAACTTTGTTTTGTTATACATTGATACATGTGGAGATATCTTATTGTCTCTTATCTCTTTTTCATCACCAAAATCTTGATACTTATTCAAATACCGTCTATATCTATCTGGAAAGGTAGCCTGATATGCATCTATATTAGTATATTCCATAAGTTTAAAGCAGGCATATTTTACAGCATTCATATAATCTGTTATTTTGTATTCACCATTTCTCATTACAGAAATGTAAGATAAAAAGTTTTGATTATATGCTTCGGTAAAAGAACCATCTTCATCTTCATTTATATTATTTATAGTATCCACAAGAGCTTGTGTTACATTCCTACGCTTAGCTTTGGGTAGCTGAGCTTTCAATTCTTCAACAGTTAACATGGTAACTCCTTTTTCAGAAGTATACCATAACCATTAGGGAGTGTTTAGGTTTAGAACCACATTCATTGATTCTCCATTACTTTCTTATAATTCTTTACCTGTTCAGCATATTTTTCTTCATCAAGTTGGTTCTGTTCATATATTGTCATTCAAATTCCTATATATATTCTAATTCAACTAACACAGTGATAATAACGATCACAATAGCAATAGCAATAAGTAATTCATTTTCATTCATTTAAAATCCTTAATAACCTATAGTAATTATATCAAAGCGAACCTTCGGTTCGCAGAACCAACACTCTACAATTCCTTTCCTGTAGCATATAGTTTTTTTGCTATTTCTAATATAACTTCTTTCTTTTCATTACTTATCATTTTAACGAAAGCGTTTATTGTTACTTTATCTTCATTTGTTATTGGTTCTATTGATGATTTCAATGCTGCTTCTGCGTTTTCATCATCATCTCTCTTTATGACACTCTGTAATGTGGCAAGGTTTTTGACTTCTCTACCGCAACATACACAAGAACCTGTATCAAACAATGTATGTAATATTTCTTCTCCTCTTCTCTTTGCTATCCATTCTGCTTTTTCTACATATGCTTTAGATACTCCGATTTCATTGGCAGCCTCTCTTGCCGTTCTATACTCTTTGTTATTTCCAAGTCTACCTTTCCACATTGACCAAGCCTGTATCGCTCTTTGTGCTTCTGTCTGATGTCTTCTGTTCTCACTTCCCAAAACTTCGCTCCTTATTTGCTCTATGGTATAATTATATGGAAGCTCAATTACATTTACTGTTTTAGAACCAAGTTCCGCAAGAGCTTTGGTTCTGTTTCTACCATCTATTATTTGTCCTCTCCATATTACTATTGGTTGTCTTTGTCCTACTTCTTCTATACTTCCACGTAGTGCGTCATATTGATTTTGATTCATCATTGGATTCATTGATGCCATTTTATGTACCTTTAAATCTTTTATAGGATATTTAGCATATGTCTCATTATATGTTTCTAAACTATCAATTTTCCATGTATCATTTTTTGAAAATTTCATTTTACAGCCTTTTGTTTTGTTTATATATTATACTGTTTTATGTATGGTTTGTCAATCATACTGCTTAAAAAGCATATAATATATGGTTTTTAAAAACGTATAAAACTTCTCTTATATATAAGAGGTTTTTGTAATATGTTTTTATGATACATAGTAGTAAGAAAACTTTAAGGAACTTGTACAATATTTTTTTATATTTCAGTGTAGAAGTAGTCTTAGTTTAAATTAAGGGACTTGTAGGCGAATTTTCAATTTCGTTATATAGAAGTAGTACTAGCTCTTGAGTACTTGTACTTGGGGGCTACCCCCATAGAACGTGGTATGGGACCCATTACATTGCTGTAACTGTTCTACCTCTGAGACATGTAGGCACAGCAAGGATACACACATGAAAATAGATTATAAATACCATATGAGGTACAAGACAGCCTTCTCATCTATAGTATGGAAGGACATACTGGGTGCTCGTATGTATATGGCTATGCGTATAGGGTATGGACTCATTGGTGTTAAGACTAATGCCATCATGCTCTACCTCTTC
>QMVM01000314.1 GCA_003661105.1 Methanosarcinales archaeon
GGCTCAACCGCAATTTATGTGATGCCCAAACCCGTCAACCGCAATCAATGTGGTGAATAAAATCAATCAGTTACGCAAAACATTGCCAATATATCAACGGTTTAACAAGGGTATAAAGAGTAAAAAAATGTCAATATTTAATATTGGCATAACTATCTGTAAAACAACGAATAATTGACAAAAAAGGGGTGATTTACCACACCAGTTCCGGTTGACCCATAAAAAAGAGCGGCTCCATGTGCTGTTTGAGAAACGGCGTGTGCTCTGCTGTGTCTTGATGGTAAACGTGATATAATAAAAACATATATGAACCATGTTTCAGACTTTTTGCAGTGTAATCAGCCATAAATTAACCATGAAAACAATTTCCCGGTCGAACATAAAAGAACAAGTTTCCTTTTTTGCACAAAAGCATAAAGAGATCATTGCTGTGTATCTTTTTGGTTCCATAGCCACCGGAAGGAATAAACTTGATAGTGATATCGATATTGCCATCATGGTAAATATCAAGGTATCCGGTTTGACAAGAATCGCCTGGGAGACCAGGCTGTCAGAATTAACTGGCAAGGATGTTGATTTAATTATTTTTGGACAATCGGGGGCTCTGCTCCGTCACCAGATTTTAAAATACGGTAAGCTTTTATATGAAAAAGATTTTCACGATCGAGTGGAACAAGAGGTGAGAGCAAGGACAGAGTACCTTGATACCCGTTGCCTCTATCAAAAGCTGGCTGCTTGATATGGTAGACAAAGAACTTCTTTCCAGAAAATTGTCATTTCTTCAAAATTATGTATCTGAGCTTAAGCAAGCGGATGATATCAATTGGGAGAAATACACTGTAGATCCCAGGACAAGGGCCTTTGTGGAAAGGTACCTTCACCTCGCGATCGAATCTGTTTTTGATATTGCCAATAACCTCATATCATTTCATGACTGGCGGGAACCAGACAGCTATCGGGATATATTCGTAATTTTACATGAAAACAAAGTCATACCCAAAGAAACCTTGCATTCATTTCAAGAAATGGCATCTTTTCGCAATATATTGGTTCACCGGTATGAAAAAATCGATGATGAAATTGTATTTGGAGTTTTCAAGAAACGCCTTGTGGACTTCGAACTGTTTGGGTCGCTAATAAAAAACTGGGCTGAAAAACAGTAAGGTCAATGGTAGGCGTTCAGGGTTCACCGTTCAGGGTTACCTTACGAGACCTCGGGCCAACTGCTATGTCTCAATATCATCAAATCGTTCCCCTGATGCCTTCTAAATTCAGAACTCTCGAATCAACGGTTCAGATTTGCAGTGGACTCTGAACCTTGAACCTGTGAACAGTTACCTTTCTCCCCGAAGACCGTAAAGGCATGGCTCGATGTCCTGGAAAGGATGTATCTGGTTTTCGCTGTAAGACCCTATACAAAGTTCATCTCAAGGGCCGTGTTGAAACCGCCCAAGGTGTACTTCTTTGATACCGGGGATGTGATAGTGGACGATGGAGCACGATTTGAGAACATGGTGGCAGCCTCTCTCCTGAAACGCATCCACTTCTTGACCTTGACTTGAAAATTGATCAAGAACCTGCAGTGACCTATTTCAAACTGAGGGGCATACGATTGCGCGGTCTTGATGAAGTTGTTCTGACGGTATCTACTGCACCGGGAAATCCCAGATAGTGCTGTCCCGGCCAAGGTCAATATGGAGTTTGACGCCTATCGCCTAATCCACAAAGGTTATCTTATTTAAGGGCGTATTTGGCAGTGATTGCCATGCCCCTATTCTTGAAGATGAAACTCAGATGTCAAATTAAAAAACCATTTACATGCACCTCTTTACTTGATTGAGATGGTCTTATTTGTTATCAATGGGATCACTTTTTTACTTAATTTTATTCTATATATGGCTGGAGTTCAAAAAACTTTGTTAGAGTCTGCTGGTGCAAAAGACCCTTTGTCTCCTCGTAGATTGAGCGGCAAAGCCTTGGTTTTAGAAATTGATGGTCTTAGAAAGACATTTACGAACAACGGACTCAAGGTAGAGGTGCTGAAGGATCTCAAGTGTTCGATTTATTCTGGTGAAATTGTTGGAGTAGTTGGGGCTTCAGGGGTTGGGAAGACCACCTTCCTCCACATACTGGGCACCCTGGATTGCCCCACTGGCGGTAAGATTTTCCACTTTGGAGAGAATGTATTTTCCTGGAATGATACTAAACTCTCCAGGTTTCGTAATAAAGAACTGGGATTTGTCTTTCAGTTTCATCACCTCTTGCCGGAGTTTTCCGCCCTTGAGAATGTTATGATGCCGTGTTTTGTGGCTGGGGAATCCAGGCCCAAGGCCAGGGAAATGGCAAAGGATATACTGGCTGAAATTGGTCTTGAAAAAAGATTTGATCACCGCATTGGTCAGCTCTCAGGTGGTGAGCAGCAGCGAGTGGCTCTGGCAAGGGCCATGGTAAGAAAACCCAGGTTACTCCTTGCTGACGAACCTACAGGAAATCTTGACGAAAGGACTGGAGAAAAGGCCGCTGAATTAATTTTTACCTTAAATAAACGATACGGCACAACAGTGGTAGTTGTTACCCATAATTTGGCTTTGGCGAGCAGTATGGACCGATGTATCGGGTTGGCAGAGGGCCGGGCCGTTGAGCTCAATGCCTCTGAACTTAGCGCCCTTCGGGCGAGCTGTTGAGCCGTTGAGCTTATCAGCTTTTGTACTATGAACCTAAGGATTCATGTGTTGGACATATATCTTGATGGTGGTAATTAGTGCCTGAACGAAAAGGCCGTTCAGACACAATTTTGAATTCTAAATTTTGGATGTTGAATTTAAAAAGGAAGTAATCTTAATATGTTAATTGTCCATGGCCTAAACTGAGAAAACAAAATTTGGAGTTTTCGTTCAGGCACTAATTA
>QMVM01000315.1 GCA_003661105.1 Methanosarcinales archaeon
CGTCTAATGTCGTGAAACTGACATCGTCACCATAAGCGGTTCCGGCTTCATTGGTAGCGTATGCCCTCACATAATAGGTGGTGGCGGAAAAAAGTCCGGTCATGGATGTGGTGAAGGCGCCCGTGGCCACTGCCGCGC
The DNA here is from genome assembly GCA_003661105.1 of Methanosarcinales archaeon. Lineage (GTDB taxonomy): Archaea > Halobacteriota > Methanosarcinia > Methanosarcinales > Methanogasteraceae > Methanogaster_A. The sequence continues at coordinate 139 of QMVM01000315.1, forward strand.
CTTCATCGGTGCTGTTATCTGCTAATGTGGGACTACCTATAGTATTATATACCACGCCGTGGGCTGTGGGATTGGGAGCGCCAAGATCCGTGATGTTGCCGTTACCCGTGGCGGTCGTTAAGTCGATAGCAGAAACTGCCTGGGTGGTGACGGTGGGTGCGCTGGTCTGCATTACGTAGTATTCGGGAGATTCGTTCTGAAAATGGACCCACCCTATATTTTCAGCCCACGCATAGCCGTTAAACTTGAGGGTGGTGGGATCAATAATCACCTGGCTGTTACTTGGGTTAAAGTTCATCCAGCCGACATTTTCACTCCATGCATAGCCGGATAGGGCGCCAGTGGCGCTGTCCTTGTTCACGCCCCAGTCATCCGCCGCGTTGTTGTTATACTGGCCGCCCTCCCAAGGCGTGTGTCCTAGTTTTATCCATCCGAGATTTTCGGCCCAGGCGTAACCGGAGAGATAGGTATCCTGGACCGTTACCCCGCCGTCTGACGGACGGAAATTCTGCCATCCCGCGTTTTCCGACCATGCGTATTTTTCCGTATTGCTGATATTGCCTTCGGCGGCTACTGCAGATTGCGCGCCAGACAGGACAAACAATAACATCAGGACCAAAACTGATTGTGTTATGCCTATGAAGTATTTTTTCATTCCAAATCTCCTTTACGCTGTCTTTGCCATAATTCTCATCACCGGCAGTCGTTCCTTCACTTTCCCTATATATCTCTCCGTTTCCCTGACAATAACAACCGGCATTCCCTGTTTTACCGCAATTTTGGCGTAGTTTTCTCCAAAGCGCGATGGAAAGCCGTATTTCGCTTCCTTTTTGTTCGGCCTAAGGTGTTGGCCCATTTCAGATGTCCAAAATAGGAAGAAATCACGGCCCGCAGCCTCTCCAGCAGATCATACCTCACGATCCTGAAATGGCCCTTTTCAGAATTTTCAAAATATACAGCCGTTTCCATGGCTTTTCTGTAAATAGGAAGATGTTCGTAATATGCCATCAGAGGGATCCCCTGATAAATTTTTGCCGCGAACAGGGGGATATATCCCCCTGTACCCCCTAGCTTAAATAATCAAATAACCCAAATAACTAAATCATTTACCCCGCGAAATAAGATCTGATTTGCTCAAATCTTCGTTTATAACGATTTCACTGGGGTCAATTGCCTGAACGAACCGGCCATACGTAGAGGTCGTCGGACTGCACACCTGTAAAAGCGCGCATATTCCCGCTTCTAACTGCTTCAGTTCCATTCGCCAAGTTATGTAGCTCAGTCTTCGTAGGCAGACGCCAGTCGCCTACAACTGAACCGTCAGACAAATCTGCACCGGAAGATCCAGCCTTCAGGATGCCCGCTCGAGTATGCGCATCATCGTGGTTGGTGCAGTCTTCCCACTTTTTGGACCCACCCCAGTCAGCCTTTTGCAACCACACGAGGCAGGTGGTCAGATCAGTTACCGTACCATCTCCATTATCACACCATCTGTTTCCATTCGGCGTGCCCCCTGAGCAGTCGCAACCACCTGTTCCTTCATAGGTGCCGACTTTGCCAAATATATCCACGTCCTTCTTTATGTTTGCCGCTGCCAGATCAGCATCAACCGCACTCAGAGTGGTCGCTTCATAATAGCCGGCAGATACCGTGTCATTAGCAGACGATAGGGTTTTCGTACCTGTTCCGGTCAGTTTGGCGGCACTGTTGGTGTAAAAGGTACTGTCTGTCTTTACGTCATCTGTTGTTGCCGTACCATCATTCGGAAATGTCCCTGTCACTGAAAAGATCTCTGTACCTGCCTTTATGTTCCCTGCCGATAGATCTGCATCACCGACCACATGTCCCGAACCGTTGTAATAGCCCGCAGTGATAGTCTGATCTGAAATGCCGGGGGTATAATCTGTCGCGCCCTGGTTCGTCATTGTTCCGGTCAGCCCGGCCCCGCCAGAATTAGAAAAAGTCTTGCCGGATAAAACATCACCAACTACTGCATTTCCAGTGGGACCGGACGGACAAGTCAAGCTGCCCGTCACCTCGCTCCCATCAACCCAGGCCTTCTTGCCGGTCAGAATATTTCCTGCCGTGGCATCACCGCTGGAGGTGTTGACCACATTGCTGCTGCCAGCTACACCGAAAATATTCTGCCCTGCCCTGATATTGGCCGCTGCCAGATCCGCATCGCCGGAAACGGTATTGGCCGAAGATCAGTAGCCTGCAACGATTGTCTGATTGGTCGTCCCAGGTGTGATCGTTCCCCCGGCGCCATTGCTGGTCATTGTCCCTGTCTTAAGACCCCAGTTCCCGCTGGTAAGACCCCAGAATGTCTTGCCAAAAATCACTTCAGCAGGGACTGTCCCGTTGGTATCGTCAACAGAAGGCGTCACTCCCATCACTTCATCCAGTGTATGCCCCGTACCGGCCGTCGGTCCGCTGGAAGGCTCCACGAACGCGCCTGGCCGCTTTGTCCCGGTCGCGCCAGTGCCCAGCCGGTTATAAATATCCTCCAGGGTGAACATCGCGCTATCTGAAGAGTCAGGCCCGGCCGGTGAATCCAGACTACCCCCAAAGGATATCGCACCGAAGCACAGCACAACCATCAGTGTTAGAGCAACTACCATTAACTTCTTCATCTATGAAACCCCCCTTTTTGAGACATTTGCGCTGTTTCTAACCATTGAATTTAACGATAGTTTTTGAAGTGTCCAAAAATACTTTACCCCAACAAAACTACCAAAACAGAGCGCTTGAGACGACTCCAAGAATC
>QMVM01000316.1 GCA_003661105.1 Methanosarcinales archaeon
CCATGCGTAATCACACCAAGATACGGATTACCAAACTTAATCGTGTCAATCGCACTCGCTCCCGGCGTACCAAACTCACGCTGATACCAAGTCGTGCCGTTATTTGGTGAATACCACAATCCGCCAGCATCATCACCAGTCCACCAGAACGCGCCAGAGTAACCAAGCGAAACCAAGTCGTCAGCGGTTGGGTGAGTGAGGGAAGACCATGTAATACCGCCGTCGTTTGTGTACAGCAGATTGTTTACACCACCACCTTGCGTGCCGGCGGCCATCCCGTTCATCGGGTCTGAAAACAAAATGTCAGTCAAGGCGGCCGTTACGGACGCTTGAGTAGCCCAACTCAGCCCACCGTCAGCAGAGTAGTAAATACTGCCTTGATCGGTGACAAGCCATACATCAGTTGTGCCAAGCGAGAAAATGCCGCTGTTACCACCGATAAACTCGCCAACGATGGAGCCAACGTCAACAACATTCCACGTCGCCCCGTTATCATCGCTATAAGCGATTTCAGCAGGGTCGGCAACATCGGTGCTGCCGCGCCCAACAATCACCCGTGTAACATCACGGTTAATCTGCAAAACGGCAACGCCGTTGATATGCTCATCAACGTCAAACGGGTCAGCGGCCGTAGCTGCCCATTTCACGGTAGCCGCGTCGTCAAACTTGTCAAGGTGATAGCGCAAAACATGCGCCTCTACGCCACTGGCGGCATCACACACCGCAAAAGCGTCAGTACCAAGATAGTCAGAAAACGCCACGCTGCTCACGTTTTGATCTTCTGCCGTTTGCACGCGCAGTGCGTTATCGGAAAGATCGTACAGGCGGTAAAGAGGGGGAGAGCCAGCTACGTCAACAGCATACTCGCCACGGTCTGGCTCCCCATCGGCACGGGCAACGGCAAGGTTGCCATACTTCTGATTGGTAGCAATCCAACCAGTCACGAAGATGCGTTCGGCGTTAGACAACACATCCTTACGGCCGCCATTGACATCATCGAACACAGCAAGATAAACGGGCGTGCCATCTTTCAAATACTCAAAATGATTGGCAACATCCTGTACGTCGGTGGTGAACGAGGTTGTAACCAACCCCGGCGCACCGCGCACAACGCGCTTTGTTTTGAACCCACCGCTTACGGCGGGGTCACGGCAAAGCCACAGCGACGCATCACCGAGCGGCATATCAATTTCTGCAATATCAACGCATCCGCCGAAGATCACCTTCGTGTTCACGCCGTCTGGCTGAATAAATAACGAACCATCGCCGCTACCATAATTAGTTCCCATCAGTAACCTCCACAGGTTGCAAGTTGATCAAAAGTTGATCTGTTAGTAAATAAATTAAACGGCCGTTTTTACAGAATCAGCCGCGTTGTAAAGCGCACGCAAGTTTGCGCCGTATGCGTATGCAAGGGCAGAAACGGCCGCTTGCGGATTGGCGCGTACATCGTCAACAGTCCAGATACCACGTCTATAAAGAGCTTGCTCCATCTCTTCAACGGATAAATCAAAAGTAACGGCCGTTGACCATTCAACGCCGTATGGCAATCCAATAGCTAAATCATCAGCAGAGACAACAGTTCTGCCATGGTTGCTGCTATCAAGAGTAATGGAATCGGTGGGGACAAATGCACGGTGAATACCAGCATCGTCACCCCACTCCACAAGAGCGGATTTCCCTTTTTTGGCAATAACACGAACAAGAGTTTTTTCTGTCATATAATCTCCTAAATGCCACCGATGTAATGGCCCGACTTTTTAGCCGCCCTGCCCATCGCGCCTTCCATTAGCCGCTTAAAGCGCGGTGTCCACATGCGTACAATCAACACTGTCCAACCACGCGCTTTAATGCCTGGCATTGGTCGCTTCTTGTTTACAAAAATAAGTCCACCGCGCCCTGAGCCAGATGACAGTTTGCCAACGGACGTTTTGGCGCGGAAGTTGCGGGACATAACAGCGTAACGAACCTTTGTGCCGCGATCAAGCCAAAACCATTTATCAGCACCATGCCCGCCGTTTACCTCAATAACCAATGTCGGCCCGCCACCAGCCAATGAAACAAGCTGGTCAAAATTAGGCTTCGATCCTTTCCACGTCGCTGTCGTCTTTTTGTAATCACGACGAACGGCCGTTCCTGCCTTCCTCATCGTGTTAAGCGATTCAAGCCTAAACGCATCATCCCTTAGCTTAGACGGCTTAATCCCCTTGAAGAAGACGGGCATTATAAAATCCCCATCCAACCCACCTGATTAGCAAGCGCGATGTTCCATGCGAACCATGCACCATCGCTCATACCAAACGGACAGTTCAGCCGCTCTCTATCAGTGACCATCGGGACATTGCGGTCACGCTTCCACAAGCTACGAATGTCACCACAACCACAAGGCGGCGCGGGCATAAGCGAGTGAGCTAATCGAATAACGGCCGACTTCATAGTCGGTGTCATTTTCGTTGCACCAGACAGGTAATTTAGTTTGAAGTTGTACGCCACACCTCCGCAGGAGAATGAGGACGCAGACCACAATCCAGTATCAGCGTCGTAAGTGGCGGGCTTAACACGCCACTTACCAATATCACCAAGTTCAAGCGTCATGCAAGCGGTTTGCGCGTCCGTTTCGCACCCGCATCCGTCGGCGTAAACAATATCGGCGTTGACGGATGGGTCATTGTAAATGTGCTTAACATCTACCGTTTCAACGTAATTTGCATCATCGGCGTAAACAACGGCCGTGTTCTGTAATTCGCGTTTAACCAACCGCCAACGAGGAATGAAAATGGTCAGGTCTCCAGATTCGACAACGATCTCTTGCGCGTCAATGCGCTCATCGGTGTCAGGATAAAAAACGATAATCTGGTCAACATTGGTAACGGCCGTAATGATGGGGCCGACG
>QMVM01000317.1 GCA_003661105.1 Methanosarcinales archaeon
TCCTGCGGACAACGACTTAATCCGCGCTGGATGTATTCAGTATTTTGAATTTTGTTTTGAATTAGCTTGGAAAAGTATCAAAGCGGTCAGCGAGGTGGAGGGATTAAGCAGTTGCCAATCTCCCAGGCGATGCTTGAAACAAGCATTTTCATTAGGATGGATTGATGATGAAAATGTGTGGTTAGCTATGTTGGCCGCAAGAAACAGAATGTCACATACTTACAACGCTGAACAAGCCTCTCATATTTATTATAGTTTATCGAAGTTTTTGCCTGCACTTCAACACTTAAATCGCTCGTTGCAGAAAGAAATGCAAGCGTTGAATGATGTGGAGTAGTGATTAACGGCCGTTATCCATACTAGCAGTTTGTCGGAGAAGTACCCAATCCACTATAATGTGAGCTAACTTCATTTTGGCGTGATTTCAGGAGATTAATGGTATAAGATGGCGAGAAAATTCACAACACCAGATTACGAATCTACATTGGATATTGATATTAAAATTGGTGATTCCGTACCCCCAGAACACTTGGCGCGATTTATCGTGGATATTGTAGCTCAGTTAGATTTGAGTGAAATTTATAATGAGTATGGCAAGTTAGGGGGGACTCCGTATGCTCCTCAGATGATGGTGGCATTGTTGTTCTATGCCTATGCCACAGGGGTATTCAGTTCGCGTAAAATTGAAAAAGCCACATATGAATCAATCCCATTTCGCTATGTCGCGGGCAACATGAACCCTGACCATGCTACAATAGCCGCCTTTCGCAAACGTTTCCTGAGTCAACTTCAAAACTTATTTGTACAAATACTATTAGTCGCATCCATGATGGGGAAGCTAAAGCTGGGAGATATCAGCATTGATGGCAGCAAGGTACATGCTGATGCTTCAAAAAGTAAAGCGGTGAGCTATAAGCATGCGTTGAAATTAAAAACACAGTTGGAACAGGAAGTAAAAGAGTTGTTTGACTTGGCAACAAAGGCTGACGGTCAATCTATCCCAGAGGGGATGGTTGTAATAGATGAAATTGAACGCCGCCAAGAAAAAATAGAACAGTTGGTTGAAGCGATTAAAGTCATTGAAGAACGGGCAAATGTACGGTATCAGGAAGAATTAGATGAACATGAAGCCAAAATGGAGCTTCGAAAAGCAAAAGAAGAAGAAACGGGGCGAAAAACGTCAGGCCGTAAGCCAAAATCACCAACATCTGGGGCGAGAGACAAAGATCAATACAATTTTACTGACCCTGATTCACGTATTATGAGAAACCCCACCAGCGGAGGGTTTGACCAGCATTATAACGTCCAGGTTGGGGTAGACCACAATAGTCGCTTGGTTGTGGCCTACGGGGTTAGTGACCAACCTAATGACAAACAACAAGCAATACCTATGTTGGATGCTGTCCCTGCGGCATTGGGGAGACCCCAATCGGCCGCCTTGGATAATGGCTATTTCAGCCAACAAAATGTAGAGGAGATCGAAAAGCGGGGAGTCGAACCTTACATCGCCACAGGACGAGAGCCTCATAACCAAAATTGGCGTGTTTTCTTCGAGGGAGAACCTGCCCCACCAGAAGATGACGCATCACCTATTGTAAAAATGGCTCATAAATTGCGTACTGATGCTGGAAAGGCTGTCTACCGTTTACGCAAAAGTACGGTGGAACCAGTTATCGGCATTATCAAGGAAGTCCTTGGTTTTCGCCAATTTTCCCTACGCGGTCTGGCCGCCGTTCTGGGAGAATGGAGTTTGGTATGCACCGCCTACAACTTGAAACGGATGCATATTTTAAGCGTTCAATAGTGCAGGGTGCTGTTTCACCCTGCCTACTGACCGCCATGATGGCTGTCAGTAGGCGGCATTCATGGCATTTGGCTAACAAAATGACACAAATTGACTTTATGTAAACAAACTTATGTCAACCTGCGCTGTCTGGAAACGACTTCTCCGACAGCCTGCTAGAGTCTTGGAATGATATAACTGCATATTGGTTGTCAAATGATCAAATCATTTTTATTGGGAAAGAGGGGGGAAAGTCTTATATTTATTTGACCAATTTGGACGGGACTGTTCTTTCTAAGATCACTGAAACAGGGAAGCAACCTTTTAGATTATACCCATCCTATGATGGCGTTGATATTTACTGGGAAGAGGGATATACGTCTAATAGTGGCAGTTATAGCATTGGTACATGGCGTTCACAAATTGATGGTTCTGAGCATGTAGAAATTGACTGGAAACTATTTTACCAACCCGTATTTTCTTTATCAGGTCAGCATGTAGCATATATGTCGGGGCCCTTTGATGAAGATCCAGAACTCTATATCTCTAATGTAGATGGTACGGGTAAGATTAAAGTTGATTCTATAGAATTGGGTGAAAATGAGTTTTTTGACAACCGTGAGATGTCTTGGTCTACGAACGGAGAGGAATTGTTGGTGCGGATTATGGGATGCGACGAAGTTTGTGATCAATATAAAGAGTATTTAGTTTCTGTTGATGGAGTAATTATCATCCAATTGCCTGAAGATAATGGAAGAGGTCGTGTTGCTTGGTCACCAGATAATCAGGTATTACTTTATAAGCAAGTTACCGATAGTATTCCAGTATTTGTTCTTCTGGATACAATTTCAATGAGTACCCAAGTGTTAGAGGTTGATTACCCAGAAAATTCTTATTTTAGGCGCTGGCTGTGGCTACCTATGCAATAAAATTAGTTGAGATAAATATCATACGAATACCATTGTTTTGTTTGAGGGAACAGTTATGAATAAGGCACGTTTAGCAAAATTATCAGAGCAAATTATAGCGCATGGGTTGGATGGCATTGCTGTTGTTCCTGGCCCAAATATGGCATATCTCAGCGGCATTCATTCGCATGTGAGCGAA
>QMVM01000318.1 GCA_003661105.1 Methanosarcinales archaeon
GATGATCGGAACATCATCCAGTTTTCCAAGATCTTTCGTGTACACATACGTGTCTGGCGATTTCACGATATCGGTGTCGACACTTTTTCCGTTCTTCATCAGTTCGAGCTGTGCCTGACCTCCCTCAACGTTAAGTTGCATGACTTTTAACTCATAATCCTCTTCTAACTGGAGCGATGCACCTGTAGAGATCATGCGGTCATCCTCTACATCGACCAGGACCTTGCTCAGCATGTCCTTTGAAAGAAGGTTGATATCATCGTTCGTTATATCATCATCGGTAACATCTTCATCATATCCTGCAAAGTACGGCTCTGCCATGAAACCCACTATACTATAAGAACCCCATCTGCTGCGATCGAACTCAACCGGTTGTGCAGTCGTCTCATAGATGAGGCTGTCTTCCGGAATGGTGTTGCCGCTAAACTCTTCGACCCTCAGTGTCTCTGTGCCGAGATCGTCATCGATGTTGTAATAGAATCCCTCGAAGTTCATGTGATCCCACGTTGTCGGGTCATTGGTGTCGTAGACCGTCCCGCGAATGTCATAAGTGCCTGGCTCGGTTATCTCCTCATAGAGTGCGAACCGGAGGGTATCATTGTCAGCAACGAGGAACTTGAGGTTTCCCATGATATCGACTATCTCACCCGCTTCGAGATCGATGTCATCAGAATTTTCCATTCTGATCGTGTAACCCGAAGCGGATTGGATCTCCATCTCGCCGTAGTCTTCACCGGCGTCTACAGGGATAAAATCATCCGATATCTGGAAGATGCCATCGATTACGAGCAGATCAGACTCCGTACCAGCAAAGACATTGTCGATATGAACCGCAACGAGTGGAACATCATCCAGTTTCTTGATATCCTCGGTGTACACATACGTGTCTGGCGATGTTACAATATCGGTGTCAACACTTTTTCCATCCTTCATCAGGTCGATCTGCGCTTGACCTCCGTCGATATCGAGTCGTACGATCTTTAATTCATAGCCTTCCTTCAGTTCGAGCGATGCGCCCGTGGAGATCGTATGTTTCTCGTCTTCATCGATCAGGACCCTGCTCAACATATCCTTTGAAAGAAGGCGGATGTTCTCGTTTGTTATGTCTGTGTCTTTCGCCTCATAGCCTGCGAAATACTCCTCTGCCATGAAACCGATCAACTTGTAAGAGCCCCAATCGTTATATTCGAAGTCAATATCGGCTGCTGTGGTGATATAATTGAGGTCACCCTCTGCAATAGTTCGGTCAGTACAACTCCCTAAATGAATGGTGAGTGTCTCTGTGCTGATATCATCATCGATGTCGTAATAGAATCCTGTGCAACTCCTGGCGGTCCAGGTGTAGTCGAGATCCATCGGAGGTTCTCTGTTCGAATCCCAGATCCGAAAGCCGGTGGAGAATCCGCCCGGGTTGACCGCCCACCACCATGTCTGCATGTCAGCGCCGTTTGCATTGCTTGCAACGGCAGAGACATTCCAGTATCCGGTTTTTGCACTATAGTTTGTGTAATATGCTGACGTTACACCTTTTTCAGTATCTTTAACGACTGTTCCATTAATATGCCAGATGACATCAGATGGTTGATCGATTACGATGTTAAAGTCCCTTGTTACTCCTTCCGGGTCATTGATGTAAGTGTCAGGGTTATATCCTGTGATCGTTGGTGGGGTGATGATTGTAATTCCTACCGGTATGATATTTTTAGCCCACTCAAACACACTTCCATCGATCTCGGAGTACTGGGTTGTATGCCGTAACTGAATGACATTGCTCTCCATGCCGCGGAAGACCACATCAACATAAGTGCTGAACACCAGCGCACCGGTTACATTATAATATTCAAACCATCTATACTCACCACATCTCCCGGAGTCGATGATCGCATCCTTCATGACCTTGCCGTCCTTTAACAGCAATAGCCAGACCTTGTCCCCATCCAAGCCAATATCCCGCGCAGAAAGCGAATACCCTTCCTCAAGTGTCCATAAACCTATCATTGGGTGATCGTTCACACCAGCCGGATATATCATCGATTCGTTCTCGATCAACCGCACGCCGGTGCCGGAGTACTGGGTAACATTCTTAAGTTTGACGATGTCTACATCGCATCCTCTAAACACCGCCTCGACTGTGCAATCGACCGATCCAAGATCGTCGTCGTTCCTGTACTCAAACAGGTCATCTGATGTTAGTATATCCTCTTTAAGCACGGTGCCGTTTGTCGATAGCTCAAGCCAGATCTCATCACCCTGTAAATCAATATCCTTCACCGTGAGCACATATCCGCCCATAAGTTCCCCTGCCATACCGGCAGGATCTTCTGCTGTGTAGAAATGAGACCCATCAACGAGCAAGGCGGTTCCATTGGCATCTGAATACTGCGTGACGTTCACGAGTTTGACCGCGTTCGCCGCAGATCCTCGAAATGCCGATTTCAGGGTTGCGTTGATGATTTCAGTCCCATTCACGACATAACTGTACCGACAATCCGAATCAACCGGCGCTCTTTGCTCTTCGGTCAGTATCCGCTCATCAACCACCACATCATCTTTGCAAAGGACGATCCACGCCTTCGCCCCATCCAGATCGACCTGATTCCACCCGAGGGTATAGTTTTCATACAGATCCCACCGGCACCAGCCGCAATGGTCTGATGCGAATCCACCACCTCCGGAAAGCACTGGCAGTTCGTTTCTGATCAGATGCGGGTAGAATTCTATAGCACTGTCATTATTTACGGTTTCAAAGGAGAGATTTCCCATGATCGGGCACGTTGATGAGTGTTGTTCCAGATACAAAGGGTCCCGGTTCCCAAGAGTGACCTCATCAGGAGTTGTTGATCGCACCTGCATATTGCCGTAGTACTCTCCGGTATTGATCTGAAGGA
>QMVM01000319.1 GCA_003661105.1 Methanosarcinales archaeon
GGAGGAGAAAGTATGGAGAGTAAGAGCCCCACAATCGTTGTTACTGGAGACGTCTGTATCGACTGGCTGCAATGGCCCACAAAACCGGAAGATGAGGGGCTAAACTGGAAACTTTACGTAGGAACGCGCATGACCGCAAAACCCGGGGGTGCGCTTCTTTTAGCAGATTTTATGCGCACTGCAACCGGTATCACTGTGGTTTCGCCGCAGCTTAAGAATATCGATAAAATTCCTCCGAAGGTCCTCCTACACTCAAACGCCGAATTGGAGCTTTTCCCGTATTCAGCGGACCGTAAGGGTGTGGATAAAGACCGGATGGTTTACCGAATCAATCGTTGCAGAGGGTTTACAGGACCAATCGAAGACTCCCATGCACCGCTTTCCTTTGAAGATGACGATTCCCATGCGGATATGGTGGTTCTCGATGATGCAGGGAACGGATTTCGCGACGATGAAACGAGATGGCCTCTGGCGATACAGGACGAGGGAAGAAAGCCCACTGTGGTGTACAAGATGCACCGCCCTCTTACTTCCGGCGATCTGTGGGAGCATGTCTCAAGGAATCACTCCGAAAGGCTGGTTGTGGTCGTGACCGCGGACGATCTGCGTGCAAGCGGCATGAACATCAGCCGCTCTCTTTCGTGGGAGCGGACCGCCACGGAATTCGTCTGGCAGATGGCGTACAACAAAGGATTGGGGCTTTCCGGCTGTACCAATCTTGTGGTTCGCTTCGGTCTCGAAGGCGCGATCCATTATACAGTGGAGGGCGGCCACGCAATATCCCGGTTGTACTTCGATCCGACCATGAGCGAGGGCGACTTTACGCACAACTACCCTGGAAAGATGCAAGGAATCTCTTCCGCATTCGTTGCCGCACTAGCAGCAAGGATCGCGGTCCAGTGTGATCAGGGGGACTTACTCTCTGACGCAGTGGGAAAGGCGGTGCGTGATGGGTTAAATGCCTCTCGAGAACTCGTCAGACGCGGTTTTGGAGAGGGCGAACCTGAATATCCCTGCTCCGTAGCTGGTATCTTTTTAGCCAGTGAACAGAGCGGCGACCATATAGCGGATGTGGAAATATCTGATCAGAACACGGCAGAGGATGCGGATCCCCTCTCATGGTGCATCCTTAAAGAGATAAACGACCCGGTGCTTGAGCACATCGCTTATGGAATTGTAAAGGAAGGAGAGACTGCTGCACTTAACAACGTCCCAATAGGCAACTTCGGGAAGTTAAAGACCGTTGACAGGAATGAGATTGAGAGCTTTCACAGTATAAAGAATCTGATGCGGGAGTATATCGAATCAGAGAGCTATACGCGCCCACTTTCGATAGCAGTCTTTGGTTCACCCGGTTCTGGCAAATCCTTTGGTATAACCGAGATCGCAAAGAGTGTCGCTTCAGACAGGGTTAAGATATTGAAGTTCAATCTTTCCCAGTTCGATTCAAAGTCCGATCTGATCAGCGCGTTTCATAAAGTCCGCGACCTTGCACTGGAGGGGAAGATTCCGCTTGTCTTTTTTGATGAGTTCGATTCGGAGTTTAATGGAGAACTTGGCTGGCTGAAATACTTTTTAGAGCCGATGCAGGACGGAAAATTCATGGAGAGGGAGACTATGCATCCCATCGGCAGATCGATCCTTGTCTTTGCAGGCGGAATAAACAACACATTTGAAAAATTCTCGGGAGACGGCGCCGATGATACCGCTACTATGAACTCTGAAGAAAAGAAGACGTATAAAGATGTGAAAGGACCCGATTTCACAAGCCGTCTGCGCGGTTACGTAAATATAAGAGGACCTAATCAGAGAGGGTCGGGCGATACGGTATTTGTAATCAGGCGGGCGATGCTGCTTCGTTCACTACTCGAACAGAAGGTAGATAACCTCTTTGACAGCAGAAAACATCTCAGAATCGATGATGGCGTGCTGCGAGCACTGATCAACGTTAAGAGTTACAAGCACGGCACACGTTCGATCGAAGCCATCATCGAGATGAGCATGTTAAACGGGCGCAGGTGGGAACAGGCTTATCTTCCTGCAAAGGAGCAGCTCAAGCTGCATCTTGATGAAGAGTCGTTCTCGCGTCTTCTGGTGAGTGACGTGATACTTGGTGCGTCGCGGGAACGGTTGGCAGAAGCTATCCACGAACGGTATCGTACGGATCAAAAGGGCATAAAAGCTGCTGGTGACCCTTCCATGCAACCATGGTCTGAACTTGATTTTGGTCTCAAAGAATCAAACCGCAAACAGGCAGACCAGATTCAGGAGAAGCTTCAGAGGGTGCGCTGCGGACTTTATCCGGTGGTGGGGGAGGGAGCTATATCGTATGAGTTTACACCGGAAGAAGTGGAAATCCTTGCGGAGATGGAGCACGAACGCTGGGTATTGGAACGAGGTGCGGATGGGCGGGTAGGCGATGAGACAAGAGATGTTGATGCGAAGATAAGTCCGCATCTTTGCTCGTGGGATGAGTTAACCGAAGAGGTGAAAGAATATGATCGGCAGACCGTGCGCGGAATTCCCGAATTCCTTGCGAAGGCGGGATTTGAGGTGCATCGGATGGATTGAGCCATGCTAGCTCATGAGCGTGCTATCTTGCACTGTATTGCCTGATGGAACAATAATAGCGGCTACTCGAGGCGACAGGTTGTGTGCGTTTTCTTGCACCTGCAAAGAGGCGCCGGGTGAAGCAGTGACCACTCTATCGCCTCAGCAACTTAATTTTTAGACGATTTTACGCGGAGCATCCTTCACCAGTGTCATGCCGTAGTCTGGGTTTTTGCGTCTACGGATCTTCGCAGCACCGATCTCACAAGATCGACATACTCATCACGCAGCGTGTAGGCGATATGCGTCTCATTCCC
>QMVM01000320.1 GCA_003661105.1 Methanosarcinales archaeon
CCTCGATATATCAAGAATCGAGACCGGAACTCTGAAATTCAATCTTGAACCTGTAGACCTGTACGATATCATCAGGGAATCGGTCAAAAGCATGAAAGATATCGCAGAGAGGAAAGGTATTTCTATTCACGCCAATCTGGAAGGCGAAACACTTGCGATCACCGGAGATCGTGACCGGTTGGTACAGGTTTTTGTAAATCTCATCGGAAATGCGCTTAAATTTACTGAGAAAGGAGAGATTCGTATTCAGGTACAGATGGTGGCAGGACATCCCGAGATCAGGGTCAGCGACACAGGGATAGGAATCCCGCCAGAGGAACTGGACCGGATATTTGACAAATTCCACCAGGTGGATTCCGGATTGACGCGCGAGGCTGGCGGCACGGGCCTCGGGCTTGCGATCTGTAGAGGAATTATCAAGGGTCACGGCGGCAGCATCATAGCTGAGAGCGAGGTTGGACGCGGGAGTACGTTTGTGATAGTGCTATAACTATGGTTACGATACTCATGGAGTTTTTCACTCCGCGCGCTCTCGCATGCTGCCAACGGCTTTGCTAACGCATTCCGATGTTTCGCAGTTCATCATTAAATCTTTCGATTAATCGAAGGGTTTAAGTACTGTTAGTTACATACATATTATCCGATGAGTCTATTAATCGACCAGACCGGACCGAAGCAGCAATCAATGGATGGGCGAAGAGACGTGATCGCCGGAATCGTAGGTGGCGTTGGCGGTGGCGTGGTGGCAGGAATAGGGAGTTTGGTGGGCTTTCCTCCAGTCCATCTGGCACTGATTGCGGCAACGGTTGCCCTCGTTGTTTGTGGAGTGGCAGACACTGCATGGCTTTCTGCCCGGGATAAACCCAGGTGACTGATCCTACTTTGTCACATTACAGACAAATCAACAGCGAGCGGTGGCATGACCTAAACCGATTGGAAAACAAAACCAACATCATGCGCCTGAATGAATGGTTAATCTGACAAAATAGAACTAACACACCCGGATAACTTGCGCAACCGGGCACCGCACAAACTTTACGGAAATCTTTTGAATCGTGCACCCCTCTGGTAAACCATGTCCATTGAGATAACCTTGATCGGGACCGGAGTTGCCATGCCTCAGCCGCACCGGGTGCAGTCAGGCATTCTTGTAAATCTCGATTCGCCAGTATTATTCGACTGCGGAAGCGGAGTTCTTCCGCGCCTTCTGGACTATGCATCGATCGGGCACGTATTTCTCACACATCTGCATCTTGATCATGTTGCAGATGTCATGAGCCTTATAAAAGCGAAGTGGCTATGCGGAAGCCACGATCTTCAGATATACGGGCCATCCGGAACCAAAGAGTGGCTTTCACGGGTTTTCGATGCTTATCCCTATATGATAGGCAAGATGAATGTCGAGGTCTTTGAGATGGCCGATCAGGATCGCATCCCAGTCGGAAGATACGAGATCGTCTGCGCTAGAACCGCGCACGGGATGCCTTCGCTTGGCTACGGCATTGCTGACGAAGAGGGGTGTGTACGGGTTGTGTACTCCGGCGACACTGAACCCACAAAGAGCATTACCGCGCTTGCAAGCGGCGCAGACCTCCTGATCCATGAATGCTCGTTTCCTGACTCGGTGCCTGATGTCACCAATCACACGACACCGCGGATGCTTGGGGATATGATGGTCGGGGTCGCGGTTGGGCAAATCATCCTGACACACCTGTATCCGCACACGATCGGACAAGAGGATGCGATGGTTGCGACGGTGCACGAGTACTGTGGCTGCGATGTTACGATCGGGAAGGATATGGAGACTATTGTGCTCGATTCCGCCTGATCCGGATAGACATCAACAATCACAGGGCATCAGCCGGTAATTGGTAATGTCCGGCCGAGCCCTGCTGGCGGTGGCATCGGCGGAATTGCTCATGACGATTCATTGCCACCCTCTGGCACATAGATCACCTTTCCATTGGCAAGCTTGTATGCCGTCCCGAGTATTTCACCCTCCCCGCCAGCGATATTGTCCGTCATATTCATCACCTCGATCGTCTTCCCTTCCTTTATGATGATCTGCATATTCGACTGTCCCGGGTTTGTGACAACAGTGAGGTCGGCGTCAGGGTCGAGCAGTTGCGGCATATTGTACGATACCACAAGCATCACGATCAGCGCGACCGAGAAGACCATCGCAACATCGAAGATGTTTGCCACGCCTGAGAGTGGACTCCGTTCGGAATCTTCGTCCAGCAATCCTTTTCGCCGTGTGCGCTTACTTCTCGGCATAGTTCTCCTCAAAAGCATCGAGAATGCATTCGATGTCGTTTATGTCTTGCTGATACCATCTTCGGCGGATCATTGTGAGACTAAATCCGATGGCGCCTGAAAAAAGTCCGAGTACGGTGGTTGCGAATGCGATCACCAGATTACTTGCGAGTTGCTCCACATTTCCCTCGGCAAGCCCCATCAGCGCAGGACCAAGCGGGATCAGTGTGCCCATTAGACCTAACATCGGACCAACTGTGGCAAGTAGCCTCGTCGTCTCGAGTTTCTTTGCCATCGCAATCTCGCAATCACCAAACAGCCTGTCGAAATTAAAGACCCTCATCTCGATCTGGTCTGCAAGATCGCGCATGAATGCGGATACAAAGAATGTCTGTTTACCGTTTCGAAGGCCGGAAACATCTATTTTCCTGCACAACTCGTCCAGCCCGGTCACATCTCGATACCTCCTTGTGTATTCGGAGATGAACTCGCCAGCAAGCGCAAGTGACCAGACCACAAATGCCATGAGGAGGAGGATTACCGGGTACAGGAGCGCGTACGATATCCA
>QMVM01000321.1 GCA_003661105.1 Methanosarcinales archaeon
CAGGTAACAAAGGCTATACGTAATTTGGATAAAGTGCTAATATTGAAGTTTTTAGCATTAAATGAAATTAGTCGTAAATTGAAAATTAGTCGTTCCAAAATCCCAAACTACGCATAGCCAAACCGTTATGGGTAATGTGAAAAGAGTTTTTTTTCGCCCCGGGCGTAAATCCCGGCATGTTGCGGCCGACTATCAAGAACGGATTGTTCCAATTTTTAAAAGCCGCTTTTAAAACTTGCTTTGTCGGTCGGCCACAAGCCTATCCGCCTACGGGTAGGAACGGGTCGTTCCATACGGAAGTGTTTTTTTCAGTTCCTCGCGGTTAACGGGCACAGATAGCCAAGGGCCACGAAAGCGAATCCCGGCATGTTGCGGCCAGCTCTCAAGAACGGGCCGCTCCTATTTTTAAAAACCGCTTTTTTAATGAACTTTGTAGGTCGGCTACAAGCCTAATGCCCACAAGTAAGAACGGGGCGTTCCATACGGAAGTTTGTCATGTTCTTAATGGTTCTGCTCGTCCTAAAAACCACGAAAGTTTTGAGAAATTATCAGGTTTTATCAAAATCTTAAACTGGAAGCACAGAGCGACCTGAAAACATTTTGAAAAGGACAATACCCATAATCGAGTAGATGGCCAGTGAGCAAATAGCCCACTGGTGCACCTCTCACACCACCGTACGTACGGGTCTCGTATACGGCGGTTCTCTAAATCATAGGAAAAAGCGGATATGTTTTAAAATTTGGCGAAACTTTTTGAAACAAACCAATCATTGATAAATAACCTCTTTTATTAAGACGTTCTAAGGTAATGGTTGAACCAAGTATGGGACTTTGAGCTACTGCCCAACCGCCCATTCTCGTTCTGCTCCAAGCGTAAGCCATTCCATGTTTTACACCTAATCGTATAAGGTTTTTACGCTTTCTTTCAGGTTTCTTCCAATGATGCCAAATACAATATCTCAGACGGTTTCTTAACCAACCATCCAGTTTTATTAGTTTCTGGCTAATGCTTGCGTACTTGAAGTAATTTATCCATCCCCGTGTTACCTGATTTAACTTCTCTATTCGCTCATCAAAGCTCATAGGGGTTATTTTTCGGGTAATCTCTTTTAGTTTTGATTTTAGAGCTTGCCACCGTTTCTTAGTAACTACTAATTGATATTTACCTTTTTCGTCTTTTACATAAGTCGGTACAAACCCATATCCTAATATTTGGAAGTTTACAGGTTTGCGTATCCCACTCTTTTCTCGGTTTATTGGTAATTTCAATTTGTCACGTAGAAATTTAAAGACTTCGTTACCCTGAAACTTTGCTTCCGACTTTGTTTTACAATAAATACTAAAATCATCGGCATACCTAACAAACCGCATCCCTTTATTTTCCATATATTCATCTAACTCATGTAGAATTATATTTGATAATAACGGACTAATCGGACTTCCTTGCGGTACGCCCTTTCGGCGTTTTACAAGTCTTCCGTTTTGTTGGATAGGTACCCGTAACCATCTGCGTAACAGTGTCATTGTTGCTCTGCATTTTATCTTACGATAAAGTATTTGCAACAATA
Organism: Methanosarcinales archaeon; assembly: GCA_003661105.1. Lineage (GTDB taxonomy): Archaea > Halobacteriota > Methanosarcinia > Methanosarcinales > Methanogasteraceae > Methanogaster_A. Next base: position 1,569 of record QMVM01000321.1, read on the forward strand.
ATACGTGGTCTACTTCGTCAAAGAAGCCTTTCAGGTCTATTTCAACGATATGTTGATAGCCTGAATTTACGTATTCTAATGACTTACGAACAGCTTGGTGGGTATTTCGTCTTGGGCGGAAACCATAGCTGTAATTTGAGAACATATACTCATATCGGGGCATTATTACCCGCATTACAGCTTGTTGAAGCATCCTGTCTACAACGGTAGGTATTCCCAATACTCGGGATTTGCCGTTCCCCTTGGGAATTGCTTTTCCTCTTATCGGTTGGGGGATATATTCGCATTCTCGTATTTGACTTGTTAGAATATCCCTATTTTTATCTAAGTATTCTTTTAAATCACCTATTTGCATACGGTCAATCCCTCCCGCTCCTTTGTTGCGGATTACCTCTTTACTTGCTAATGTTAAATTAGCGGCTCTTAAAATCTCTTCAATTAGTTTCATTTATTTTAATTACTAATTCGTTCTCCTTGTTACGCTTTCTTAGGGCTTGTATCCGCCGTTTGGCAGATGAACATCCGTTAAAAATTTGTAACGGTTTAAAGTTCAGTCCTTCAAAACCAATTTTCTTCTGTCGGGTAGCTCAGCTAACACAGTTCGCTCGCGCGCCACAGTCATACCTTGCGGTTAATACTAATTGTTTCCTACTATGACCTCTGCTGACTTCTTGGCTTATAGAAACCGAATCTATTCCAAGATATCCCCAGGTAAGAGCATTTTCCTTCAACCTATCCCCGGTACATCTACTGAAATGAAATTGTTAGCTTTGGGCTTTACAAAGATGTGCTTGCTTACCCTCCCAATCCAGCCTCGTATGTACTTCCTGTTCGTCGGTACAGATATTTGTAGTCCTGCTTCCTTCAGTGCAAACCTCACGGTTAACCACCTTGCAGCTTACTAATTGGCTTCGCCAACTTGCCAATAAGGGACTTTCACCCTCTGGAAAAAAATATATCACACAAATCCTCAGGCTTTTGCAAAATAAATTTGCATTTTTGAAATTTATTCAGACCATCGGAGATGTGTGACCATGCTCATGCTGGGCACACACAATGTATATGGTTTATGGCGGGTTAAGTGCTAAATATGAACATTATAGGTATAAATAGACATCGGTGTAAGTTGAAAGGTTTATTTTTCAAAAACCGCCACAAAACCATATACTCAACGTTAGGGGCAAGCTAAAAAGACGAACATAAATGATAAATTTGCTACAAGAAAATAGAGATATGTAAAGCCACCG
>QMVM01000322.1 GCA_003661105.1 Methanosarcinales archaeon
AGTTCGTGTAGATGAAACAACAATACCCAAGGACGCTCTGGTTCAACTGATGAGTTTTGCTGCAAAGAATGGATTGCGAGTGCATGTGATCTTGGAGCCGTATGAAGGCGGTGCGTTATTATAATTCTAGGTGAAGATGATAAAGCTGTTTAAGGGGAGGTAACAAATGCAGGCTGATGAACCGCAGGGCTGAGTGTAGCTGAGTTTGTTGAGTTATTATGACCGAAAGAGATGCGGTATCAATGAGAATACCCTCGCAGTTCAATGCAGGGTTCGTGACTCTGGGCGGCTATCGCGAGTATGCGGCGGTCGGCGCGGTCGGAAGTGTTTTTGCAGTGCCTGCGCGGTTGGGGCTTATTCAAGTACAGCGTCTGACACTCCATGTTTCGAATATCTGAAAACTTATGAGTTAAAACCCGGTCACCCCATAATGCAACACATAAGCCAACGATAAACTTATGCACCACCACAATGACGTAACAAGCCATGAAAGAAATCCGAATTCACGGTCGCGGCGGGCAAGGCTCGGTCACTGCTGCCGAACTGCTTGCGATAGCGGCTTTCGAGGACGGTATGCACAGCCAGGCATTCCCGGCATTCGGCGTGGAGCGGAGGGGCGCGCCTGTGATGGCATTCGTCCGCCTCTCCGATAAAAAGATCAGACTGCGCAGTCAGGTCTACGAGCCGGACTATGTGATCGTGCAGGACGCAACGCTCATTGAAGCGATCGATGTTGCTGGCGGACTGAAGGCGGATGGTATGATGATAATCAATACCGAGTACAACCCGGATGACCTCCCTCTCGAGACAAAAGCCACGGTCAAGACGATCGATGCAACACGGATAGCACTTGATATCATCGGAAAGCCGATCATGAATACAGTGATGCTTGGCGCATTTGCAGGCGCAAGCGGAGAGGTTAGCGCGGAGTCGATTAAGAATGCGGTACGTGACAGATTTCCGGGAAAGGTCGGAGAGAAGAACGCAGACGCTGTACAGAGCGCGTACGACAGGGTGGTGGAATCATGATTCCACACGCACCGATCGGGGCGCCTGCATCCAGTCTTGCGAACAAGACCGGTAGCTGGCGGGTATTCATACCGGTATTTAATGCGGAACTCTGCAACGGATGCGGCACCTGCGAGACATTCTGTCCCGAAGGCGTAGTGCACAAGAGAGCCGATTCTGACACATTCATCGCCGATTACGATTACTGCAAGGGCTGCGGAATATGCGCTTACGAATGCCCGAAGGATGCCATAGAGATGATTCTGGAGGAGAAATGACTGGAAAACTGAAGAGCGGAAGGCAAGTCGTTGAGGGATCGTATGCAGTTGCACATGCGGCTGCGATATGCAGACCCGATGTGATATCCGCGTACCCGATCACGCCGCAGACCCATATCGTTGAGGATCTCTCGCAGTTCGTTGCCGATGGCGCAATCGATTCCAAATATATCAATGTCGAAAGCGAGTTCTCCGCACTCTCCGCACTCGTCGGCGCGAGCGCGGCAGGCGCACGGGCATACTCGGCAACCACGTCACAGGGACTTGCGCTGATGCACGAGGTACTCTTTAATATGGCTGGCATGAGGCTTCCAGCCGTGATGACGATCGTGAACCGGTCGATGTCGGCGCCGATCAACATCTGGAACGACCATCAGGACAGCATAGCAGAGCGGGATTCCGGATGGATCCAGTTGTATGTCGAGGATGTGCAGGAACTCGTTGATACGACCGTGCAGGCATACCTGATCGCAGAGGACCCTGAGGTATCGCTTCCGGTCATGGTCTGCATGGACGGATTCATACTCTCGCACGTATTCGGACCCGTAGACCTCCTCGACCAGAAAGCCGTGGATGAGTATCTTCCACCGTTTAAGCCAGTGAGCATTCTCGATCCTGACGATCCGAAATCATTTGGCATGTTCGTGGACCCTGAGTACTACATGGATTTCAGGTATCTTGTCGAACAGGCGATGGATCGGTCGAGATCGAAGATACGGGACGCGGCAAAGAGTTTTGAATCGGCTTTTGGCAGGCATTACGGAGACTTGATCGATACATACCATACCGACGACGCAGAGATCATCCTCGTGGCGATGGGGTCATTAGTCGGAACGCTCCGTGACGTAGTCGATGACCTGCGCAGCAAGGGTGTCCCTGTCGGACTCTTGAAGATCCGTGCATTCAGGCCGTTTCCTGCTAGTGAGATTGCTGAGGCGATCGCAGGCGCAAAGGTTGTCTGCGTGCTTGACAAGAATATCTCGCTTGGCACGGGAGAAGGTGCGGCATGCACCGAGATCAAGGCATCCCTCTACAACAGTGACATCCGCGTTCCCGTGATCGGATTCGTGATCGGGCTTGGCGGGCGTGATATCCCGGTCGGCACGGTTCAAAGAATCGTTAGCAAGGCAGAGGACGTCATCAAGCATGGGATCAAGGTCGAGAGCGAGTTTGTGGATCTGAAGCACTCGCTTGTCTCGTAGGAACCTGAACTGTCGCATTGCTCGATTGCTCAATACTATGAGGCCAATATCGCTGGCATCGAAAGGCATGGATCAAAGCTGGGAATTTAACCGTGGAATGTGGGGGCTTTTGCCGTTGGCAGCGCGCAAAGGGGGCGCTCCGCGATCCACATAGTTAAGCCTCCTATTTAGTCTTAACAAGTCATGGATATGGTTAAAATTCTGATTGAAACTCTGTCAACATCCGTGCAACTTTACAACTCCCGTACACAGATGTATTTTTATACCTATACATACAAGGAATTGAGCAAGCTAAGAATCGGGTGCAGTTTAA
>QMVM01000323.1 GCA_003661105.1 Methanosarcinales archaeon
CGTATGGTGTGGCTTCGATGTTTGCGAAAATCTGTTGTGGTGCTACTTGCCATCCGGTGACTGCAATTTCAGTCGTGCCCGGATCGGGGACAACTCAGGCTGTTTGGATGCCCGGTCTTTGACGTTGCCCCGGTGCGGTCTGGGCATCGGGCGGTCTGCCAAGGCGGAGACTTACGTCACGAACCCCGCTCTTCAGAGTGGGGCACCACGAGGGGGGTCGCGCTACCTATGATTGAGATGAGTGTGGGTGGAGATGGGGTGGGCAGGGTGGCAATCCCGCCGAAAGATTAATAATAGTCCCCCCTCATTAGTAAGATGATGGGACGAAGACCATACAGGGTAGAGGTTACATATCCCAAAAACCGCAAGCCACAATATTTCCTTGTGAAAGATGTGCGGGTTAGGGGCAAAAAGAGGAAAGTAAAAAAATATTTAGGTATTACTCATCCATCAGGAGAAGAACTTGAAAAATACAGAACAGAATTTGCTTATGATATTGAACTAGAATCTGCTCTAAAAAAGGCGGAATTAAGTAGTACATTTTACGAATCAAAATATCTGACAAGAGAACAAATTAGAACTATGGAAGAAATACGCTATATATACAAAGCTTTTACTGAATTACTCACAGTCAACGAAATAGATGCTTATGAATTGAATTTTGACGTCCATTACATACATGGCACAACTTCGATTGAAGGAAATACTCTTTCTATAAAAGAAGCTTACGATTTGCTTGTGAATGGTATTTTACCAAAGGAGAAAACTCTGAGAGAAATTAATGAAGTACAAAACTTTAAAAAAGTTAGAGAGCACCGTAATAAATATAAGAAAAAAGTTACAATTAATTTTGTTAAAAATTTACATGGTTTGATAATGGATAATATCGATTTTGAGTCGGCTGGTATTTTTAGAAGAGCCGATGATGTTTTTATAGTTGGTTGTGATCTCAGAGTAACTCCATCAATTATGATAGAGTATGAACTAGAAAAAATTATAGAAGAGTATTATACAAGGCTTGATGAAGGAAAACACCCATTTGAAGAAGCTGTATTGTTTCATTACAAATTTGAAATGATACATCCTTTCACAGATGGTAATGGGCGAGTTGGAAGAGAGATTTTTAATTATATGCTTAACAGAAGGGGATATCCAAAATTACTTTTTTTGGGTAAAGATAGGAGTGCATATATTAAATATCTTCAATTGGGAAATGAAGGGAAGTGTGACACTATGATTGAATTTTTCACAAATCTGATAACATCGCAAAGAATGGACATATTGAAAGAGAACTTGAAGAAGGTTGTTATTCCACCGCAAAAGACTGGACAAATGAGAATAACCGATTTTTTGTGAATCTCTCGTTTAAACCCACCCCACAAAACCATTTCGATCATCAGATTCACGCCCGACCCTCCTATACTCTCATGCCTGTCTCCCGAAGTCACTAAACCCCGCACCATCACGTCGACCTTGGACAGAACCGCTCGAGACAAAGCAACTCCGCAACCCCCGCGATGCTGATCCCATAAAAGACCGCCTTCGCCCCCGCAACCACCAGTATCGGATCAATCGTCTCATTAACAACCGTCGTACCCGTAACAAGCGTTTGAATCGCACCATCGCAACACCTCTTCCGCATCCAGCACCACAACACCAAACTTCCCCTCTCCGACGTTCTCCGGGCCCATATCTAGTATTGAGTTCACCCCGCTCAGAACAGCGCCGTGCATGAACCGGCTGAAATCCGACCAGCGCAATCCTCGCCCCCCTGCACCCCTCCAGAAACTCGAGCAGATCCAGACCGCACTCAGCAGGACCTTTGTCCTTGCAGTGAACGCTCCCCTCGATTATCCCGAGACTCCGCATCACCGCATTGCAGCGTTGCAACAAAGATCGCTCTCCAGTAGTTGTTCGTAAGTTCCATAGTGAGGACATCCTGAAGCGTCCCCTCAAAGTCACAATACATGTCTGTAAACGCCTGACCAAAACATCCGGAAAACTCCGCCTGCATCAGCCGCTCGGGCACCTTTCAGTATCGGAAAGTCCTCACTCTCAGGATTTCCTATCGCCTCTTCCGGCGTCAGTGGCTTCGCTCTGATAACCACCGTCTCGTCCAGCAGATTGTTTTCTGCCACAATCCGCTCGAATTTCTCTCTTATCACTGCATACATCTTAAAAAAACCCCAGACACATTCTAAAGAAAAATCCACTGCGTAACTGCCTTTCGTAACAGCTACAGGAATTTATACCACACGTTCATGCTTTCAAGATGCCCTGAAATATTGGTGTTATTCAGTAGCGTCCCACTGTATTGATACCCCATCCTCGAGAATGTGATGTTCATGCCGTACGAAAGTGCCCGAGCAATGGTATACGAGAGTTTCAACCCCTGCCTCCGCATCTCTTCTTCCATCACCGAAAGCAAGAATGTGGCAAGTCCGTTTCTACGATACTCAGGAAGTGTCGCAAAGTCGGTCATCTCGGCGTGACCATCCTCTTTGTACATATCAGATGATGCCAGTGACACGATCTTTTCCCCACATTCCACTGCAAAGTAGACTACATCGCCACCCATGGTTTCACGAAGATAGTCAGGGTCACGAATGGGAAATGGGTATGTCTCAAATATCTGGCGATATGCTTCAGCCATCCCTTCAGCATCATCCGGTCTACAAGTTCGCCATCGCATCTCTTTGGGCAGAGTGGGAAAATCTGGCAACGCGGCTTTTTCCTCTGCCGTTTTCAGAACAGACTGTATCGTTTCCCGGTCAGAAGAGTTCTGGCGATTCTTTTGCA
>QMVM01000324.1 GCA_003661105.1 Methanosarcinales archaeon
CGACGCAATGTTTTTAAAGATTAAGAGGTATATCGAGAGGGTAGAGCATGACTAAATCCAACCACTCGGCGGCATTCATCCCCGCTACAAGTAGCGGGGTCTTCTGCCGCGTACCTATAAAACAAGTTTTAAATGCAATAAAAATTGTAGGTGATACATAACCATGAAAAAGAGACTGTACGTACCGCATCCGGGACACTTCGATGGACTCAAGGAACTGGTATCCGAAGCAGGAAAGGACATCTACTCGATATTTATGGCAGGTTCGCCCGATTACGTGGGTACCGGCAGGAGCAATCTAAGTTCGCCCCAGATCGAGGATATCAGGGAGCAGACCGAGTATGCGCACAAGAATGGTGTGAAAGTGGAGATCGTGCTCAACAGCTCATGTCTTGGCGGGCGTCAACTGACGCCGGAGGGCTTTAACCTCATCCACTGGTATCTCGGGCAGCTTGATAGTTGCGGAATCGATACCATCGTTGTTGCGGATCCGTATCTTGTTGAGATCATCGCGAGGGATTTTGAGATGCTGCCGGTCGTATCGGTCTTGTCGTTTGTGGATTCGCCAGAGAAAGCCAGGTTCTACGAGGATCTTGGCGCGCATTCGATCGTGGTCGATCCTGATGTGCACAGGCACTTCGATGTCCTCCATGCAATCCGGGATGCTGTGGACTGCGAAATAAAACTGCTCGTGAACGAGGGCTGCCTGTACCAGTGCCCGTTTCGGTATGCACACTTCAACTTCTTCTCACACGCATTCGGCCCGCAACCCCGTCCGAACGTGCTCGATGATTATTATTACGACAGATGTATAATGCTCCGGATCAAGGATCCGAAACTGATCACGATCTCGCCATGGATCAGACCGGAGGACTTAAAGGAGTATGCAGACATTACCGATGTCTTCAAGATCGGCGGCAGAACCCATTATATCAACTGGATCTTAAACTGCGTCAGCGCGTATACGGATGAGTCATACGAGGGCAACCTGATGGATCTGCTCGACTGCCCAAAGGCACTAAAAGACCTGTACTACATCTCAAACCGGGACTTTGATGGCGCAATCGATCACTGGAAGAACTGCCCGACCATCTGCGCCAACTGCGGGTTCTGCAGGGAACTGACAGACCGGGCTGTCAAGGTGTACGCGGGCGGCGGCACAGAGAATGAAGAGACGGTTCTATGGCGCGAGATGGCCGGCATTACCGAGGTGAGCGCATGATCACGAAAGAAATCCTACAGATAAGAAGCGATATTGAAAATAACCTGAGAAAGATGCTTGCAAGAGCGATCATGGTAACAGAACTGGATGTCTTCGCGCTGCCGTGTGGATGTAGCGGCATCACTGTGAATGTCCGTGGACTCGAACTGGATGATATTGAGGTTTTTGAGGAGCAGATGCTCTCATTCTTTAAAGAGGTCGCATCGCGTCTTGAGATTCCGTCAAGTTTCATATTCGCAAGACTCATTCCGGGCAGTTCGGTCGTTGCTGCGATCAACTGGCGAGAGCTCTGCGACCGCTGCTATCCCGAGTTTGCCACAGCAAGCGGTAAGATGCCAAGACCTGACATCTACATCATGCATTTCGAGGGCAGAGGGCAGACAGTGAAGAAGAAGTAGGAGAGGTGAAAGTGCCTGAACCCCCTACACCGACTCCGGATCTGACAACTGAGGGTCGCGGTTTGGGACGTATTCTTGAGACGTTTCCGGCAGCAGTTCGCGATACACGAAAGCCATAGCAACCAGGGTCACCGGAATGGTGACAAATAAACCAACCACCAGACAGAGAAATCCCAATATGTTGATGATGGCAAGCAATATGCCAAAGGCGAACAAATCCCATTTTACACCTCTTGTGATATCAGAACTCTTTTCGAGCGCATCTACCGGACCAAGCCCCTTATCGACGATCAGATAATCAAAAAACTGGAATTTGATTGCCCAGATAATTCCTGGAATGATTAGCAAGATCAGACCCACCACAACAATCAACCCGTAAAGGATTGAACCAATCAGATAATCAAAAAAAGAGAGGATAACAGGAGAAAAGGTCTGAAAATTCCCCTTTCCCACCATCGCAAAACCTCAAACAAATCTTGATTAGCCCCATACTTAATATCGCCGAGAGGACATAAAAAGCGATCCGGATAATAAGCAACAGAGTAGGGGCATCCGCTTCGATTATTGCTGCAACAATATCCGGGACGTATTGTGTTAAGCCCGCCACTATCACAACACCGATGAAAAAACCGATATTGTTCTTCGTTATATCCCATCCAAATTGCACCGCATCGCTTATGATAAATTTCTTTGGCATATTCCCTATCTCCTTTTTCATTATGTGGCCGCTCTCGCCCAGTCCGGGCGCATTCGAGCATGAATACGCATAACTATCTGAACAATCCGTTATATATATTTTTGGTTAATCGGATTGCCACAGAATTTTTTGGTTTTCAGGAACAGGTACGTGCCCCAATTTCCTCCGCGCACCCGAATCCAGCCAGAACAGAACCATTCATACTTCGTTCGGGATAGTTGGTCCGGGAGAACATGCCGGCAAGATACAGCCCATCGATATCGGCGGAATACGGTGGGATCTTCTCGATGTAATCTGTCATGTACACCGGAGCCGTGTCGATATCCCGCGCAAGTCGCCACCATGAGACGTCATCGCGGTGGAAATCCGGAAATAACTCCAGAAGCCCGCCCAGATACGAATCGATCAGTTCCTGCTCCGAAGACCGCCATCTCGGATCTGTATCGTCCTGGAAGTATGCAGTCACGTATAC
>QMVM01000325.1 GCA_003661105.1 Methanosarcinales archaeon
CTCGGTGAGGTGGGTGGTATGGAACTCGTTGAGCGTCTGGACGGAGTCGAGGGGCTTATCATCACCCGCGACCGGAGGATTCTGCGGTCGAGCGGTTTTGGGGAGTTTGAGGATCGCGGTATGTCGTGAGGTTCTCTGGCAAGGTGGGGGTTCCTGCGGCGGATAGAGTGTGTGGTGAGATAATTTAAAGAGATACAATTCATGATTGGAACTATGAGCGCAGTCTCCAGCCCGCCTCGTATATTTATCTCATACGCACGCAGCGACGGAGAAGACTTTGCCAGAAACCTGCGCCGCCGTCTGATCGATGAGTATGGCTTTGCCGTGTGGCAAGACAGAACCGAGATGCAGGTGGGTGAAGCCTGGTGGCAGCAGATTGTTGACGCGCTCACAAACGAGGACGTCGAATATATGGTGCTGGTGATGACGCCTGCTGCAATGCGCTCGGATATGGTGCGCAGGGAATGGCGACTCGCAAGACGGGAAGGTGTCTGTGTGCTGCCTGTGATCGCCTGGCCTGATCTTGACTTCCAGAGCCTGCCCAACTGGATGCGTGCTGCGCATTTCGCAGACCCTGACATCCTAGAGGAGTGGACACGGTTCATCCGCACACTCGAAGGCCCCTGCCATGAAAAGCGTGTGCCGTTTATGGCAGAGGATCTGCCAGAGGACTTTGTGGAGCGCCCCCAAGAATATAACGAGCTTGTTACCAGTCTGCTTAATAAAGACCACGGGGGTGCGATTGCTATTACCGCTGCGCTGCGCGGGGCCGGCGGCTACGGAAAGACCACCCTTGCTAAAGCCATCTGCCATGATGAGGATATTTTAGAGGCGTTCTACGACGGCATACTCTGGACGACTCTCGGGGAGAGTCCTGGCGATCTTACAGGGCGTGTCGGGGATTTGATCGAGATTTTGACCGGTAAACGGTCCGGCTTTGAAGGTCTTGATGCAGCGACCTCGCGTCTTGTAGAGTTGTTAGCAGACCGGCATATTCTGATCGTGATAGATGATGTCTGGAACAGGGTGCATCTCAAGCCTTTTTTGCAGGGTGGTCCGCTCTGCGCACGTCTGATCACCACAAGGGACAGCTCAAGTCTGCCAGAAAGCGCAGCAAGGATCCCTGTGGATGCGATGCAAGAGAATGAAGCGGTTAAACTCTTAAAGGCCGGACTTCCCACTGCTGATGGTGAGGCGATGCAAAAGCTTGCAGCAGACCTGGGCAAATGGCCCCTGCTTCTGAAACTGGTCAACAGCGCTCTTAGAAGATCTGACAACGTGGATATTAATCAGGCACTGGCTTATGTGAATGAAGATATATCTGAGCTTGGATTGACCGCTTTTGATGCGGAAGACCCGCGTGAGCGGGATCAGGCTGCAGCAGCAACGCTCGGCTTAAGTCTCAAACACCTGAACGAAGACGAACGCGCCCGCTTTGGCGAACTGGCGATCTTTCCGGAGGATATTAACATACCACTGTCCGCTCTTGAGAATTTATGGGGCACGACAGGAGGTCTTAATCCAGGTCGCATCAGACGTCTCTCTCAAAAGCTGTACCACCGTCTATCACTCCTGCAGACCTACGATGCAGCAGACCAGACGATACGGCTGCATGATGTGGTGCGAAAGTATCTGATCGGGAAAGTGGGGGCGAAGCTGCCATCCATCCACGAGCAGTTTCTCGATTCTTATGGGCTTGAAAGATGGATCGATTTGCCTGAGAGCGAGTCCTATCTCTGGACTCATCTGGCATATCATCTGGTCGAGGCTGGACGAGAAGAGGAACTGAGGCAGCTTCTCTTTGATTTCGACTGGATACAGGCGAAGCTTGAGGCAACCGACGTCAACTCCCTGATTGCGGATTATGATCATCTGCCTGATGACTCTGATCTACGCCTCGTGCAGGGCGCAATCCGGCTGTCTGCGCATGTATTATCCCGGGATAAGATAGAGCTTGCCGGACAGCTTTTGGGTCGCTTGCAAACCTTTCAGGAATCCGGGATTCAATCGATGTTAAAGCAGGCTCGTGAATGGGAAGGTGGTTTGTGGCTCTGCCCACGTACAGCCAGTCTGATACCGCCTGGAGGACCGTTGGTACGCATACTGGAAGGTCACACCAGCTTGGTCGACGCGGTCGCTGTTACGCCAGATGGAAGATACGCAATCTCAGGATCAAGTGACAACACCCTGAAGGTCTGGGATATTAAGAGCGGAAAAGAGATGCAGACACTCGCTGGTCACACCGGCTGGGTCTATGCGGTTGCAGTTACGCCAGATGGAAGCTACGCAATCTCAGGATCAAGTGACAACACCCTGAAGGTCTGGGATATCGAGAGCGGATACGAGATACGGACACTCGCTGGTCACACCAGCTTGGTCTATGCGGTTGCAGTTACGCCAGATGGAAGATACGCAATCTCAGGATCAAGTGACAAAACCCTGAAGGTCTGGGATATCGAGAGCGGGAAGATTCTTGCTTCGTTCAGCGGAGATGCCCCTTTTCTCGCCTGCGCCATATCACCAGACGACAGAACCATCGTCGCGGGCGATGAGTCGGGCAGGGTGCATTTCCTGCGGCTGATCGGTACATGAACGAGAGATGTGCGGATAAATTTATCTGATTGCAGACGCTATATGTATGAATCATAGCACAAAGGAGGAGAAAGTATGGAGAGTAAGAGCCCCACAATCGTTGTTACTGGAGACGTCTGTATCGACTGGCTGCAATGGCCCACAAAACCGGAAGATGAGGGGCTAAACTGGAAACTTTACGTAGGA
>QMVM01000326.1 GCA_003661105.1 Methanosarcinales archaeon
AAATAGGTATCAGAAATAAATTCAAAACGACATTGACAGATGCCCCAAAGAAACTGCACCACATAATTATTTTCGTCCTGCCGTAAGCACCAATGACTGATGATGCCGGTCCAACCATGGCAGTAATAAGAATACCAAACGCTAAGATACTCATCGCAGTTGATCCGGAAACATACGCATCTCCGAAGAGTATCATGAGAATTCTCTTGGAGAAAAGAGCCATCAATAAAAACCCAGGAAACACAATAGAGAAAATCCATTTTGTCACGCTTGAATATGTCCGTCTCAGTTCATCGATCCTGCTCTTTGCATATAGCCCAACAATAACGGGACCAAAAATCATTCCGATCGGGCTGAGCACCACACCCAGCAGCTTTGATGTCGGTAGTGCTGCGTTATATATCCCGACTTCAGAAGACGTGCAGAAATACCCGAGCATGAATGTGTCGGTCCAGCCTGTAACTAGACTCGATATGCCAACAAAGATCAACGGAAAAGAGAAATAAAAAAGTTCTTTATCCATCGAGATTGATTTCACGGTACTACTGAATAACGGAAATGTTTTTTTTTCGACGAAATAAAACGACAATGCCGCCATCCCCACAACCGCGAGAATCCAGCCCACAGCTGCCCCGGTAACGCCATACCCTATCAGAAGAAGGCTAACTATCGCTATCAATTTAACTGAGTCTTTGAATATATAAAAGGTATAAACATGGTATTTTATCTGCTGGAAAGCGATTGATATTGAAACAAAAACAGTTGCGATCGTCCAGAACGGAATACCAATAGCAAAGATCGTCAAAACCGGTGTTAAATTGTTTTCATGAAAAATATGCACAGATATCCAATCCGCACCAAAAAAGACCACACCCATAAAGAGCAGACTCGTAGGAACGGTTACTTTCAGAGCTGCCACGATAGTCCCCTTTATTCGCCCCTCATCACATTTCCCCCGGTAATATGCAATATATCTCTGCATACCGGAGTTAAAACCCATCAACGACAGTACGGTAGCGATCATCATCGCCGCGAACCCAAGCGAGATCAGACCATAATCCTCAGGACCAAGATACCGTGCGATGACCATCCTTGACAGATACCCAACCGCCGTGCCAAACATGGCGCCAGCAAATCCGATCCCTGCTCCCTTCGCAATCGTCCTGAGTGATTCGTTCAGATGGTCGTTGTCGCTCATGCGATCCCCTCTACGGCATCTTCGACGAACCACACGACGCCCGTATTAGGCACAACCGCTGTGGCAACGAGGTTCATCACTGCATACCCGGCAAATTTAAAATGCATGTCTGCTGCTCACAATCTCCCGTAATAAACCCCTCATCCCCGCCCCCTCCTGATCAAACATATCCACACATCCACCCGCACCGGTGTCTCACTCATAGCCATGAACCGCCCCAACATCCGGAAGCCTTTTTCCGCCTTTACAAATGATTTTATCGCTTTTTTCCCTTTAATTCCATGGTTTTTTAATTTCTTCTGGGTGGCTGAGTTATGGCAAAGAAGATTGACCACAGAGGACACAAAAGGCACAGAGAGTTGCTTTTTTCTCTGCGTCCTCTGTGGTTTTCCAAAACCCAATTCCCAGAAGATACTAAAAAGTCTCCTAATTCCCTGGAGTCGACTCAAAGCACATCTCTCCCGTTTCCTTTGTATGTCCCGATTTTCGTCATTCGGACCTCAGCACTTCTTTTATTCGCTGCAAACATTCACCAGAATTGAAATAAATTGCCACATTTACCTCACTCAGCTCTTCTATAACTCTCTCAACATCAAAATCCCTAGTCATCATTCTTTGCGAGTTCCTCTTGCGAGATTTGAACCTATAAACCCCGCTCCACCTGTTATAACTATTTTCATTATTGATTCACCAGTTCTTCATACCATTCGACAAATCTTCGGACCCCTTCCTCGATTCCGACTCTCGGTTTCCATCCGAGTTTGCCAATCTTACTGGCATCCGCCAGCGTATCCTTGACATCCCCCTTCTGCTTCTCGATGTATCTGACAACAGCTCGCCTCCCTATGACCTTCTCCATGATCTCGAGCAAGTCATTGACACTGATCCTTGTGCCGCCGCCGACATTGAATACCTCGCCTTGCGAGCCGCTCATCGCCGCAAGCACGTTCGCCTCGACGATATCACCCACAAACGTAAAGTCCCTTGTCTGCTCGCCATCCCCGTAGACCGTTATCTCAACACCTTCGAGGATCGCCCTGACAAAGAGGTGCGTCGCCATATCAGGTCGCTGTCTCGGCCCGTATACTGTGAAATACCTGAGCGAGGCGGTCGGCACGCCATAATTTTTATAATAAAGATAGCATAGATTCTCTGCTGCCAGTTTTGTAACACCATAAGGTGAGACTGGCTTTAACATCCGGGTTTCCTTCATCGGGAGTTCAGAGTCGCCATATACCGATGACGATGAGGCATAGACGAATTTCCGTATCTCGCAATCCTTGTAATATTCCAGCAATTGTTGAGTCGCCAGAATATTGTCCCGTGTATATACCTCAAAGTCCCTGCCCCAGCTCTTCCGCACCCCTGCCTGTGCCGCCTGGTGGAAGACATAATCCACATCAGGAAATACATCCATGGATCGTATATCTTGCTCTATCAGAGTGAATGCATCATCTTCCAGAGCATTTTTGATATTCCTATCTTTATATTCCCGCGGATAGTAGTCAGTGAAGCAATCGATCCCGATCACATCAAAACCATCTATCAGCAGTCGTTCTGTCAGATGAGAGCCTATGAA
>QMVM01000327.1 GCA_003661105.1 Methanosarcinales archaeon
AAAAGAGGCTTCAAGAATTGGTGCCTGAACTTGGTGCGGTCAGAACGCTCGACGACAGCCATCAAATCGATTAACGTACTGTTTTCACAACATTTATGTAGAATTTCAACTTGGTGCCGACTTAGTGCCAACCTGGTGCCGACTTGTGGGGTGATTTTCGCGACTGGCTCCTGTTTCAGAGCCTCCGAAAAAACGGAATGTATGGGAAATTCCACCATGAAATAAGTCCGCTCGTCATCCGTATGGAATACAGGAGCAGGAGAACCGTTAGCTTGAATAGCCCGTAATATTTTCGGAATGCCGGTTCCTCGGCCCTCAGTCATCTCGAGCTCTTTCAAGAATTCACCGACCCGCCGGTTACGGTATCGGCGGGACAGGAAACGGAACTCGCTCATGTCCTTTTTGCGGATGGAGCGGTCTGGTCCTGGAAAGCTGGAAATGGTAATACGATCCGGCAAGATACGGACTTCGATGGGCTCTCTGATCTCATAGGAGCGGTGATACACGGCGTTACAAAGGGCCTCTTCAATGGCGGCAAATGGATAGTTGAAAAAACGGTCGGCTTCAGGCCGATCAGGGTGTTTAACGATCTTTTCCTCAATCACCGCCGAGCGGATATGAAAAAGGGCTTCCTGCAACATAACGTGAAGCGGCCCGGAAAATATTTTTTCGGTGAAAGTATCTGCGCCGGGACCCTCAGGAAAATGCATCACATCTATCTGGGTTTGCGGGAAAAATCCAGCAGGCTTCTCGTTAAAGAACATAAGGCCGACATTGCGCGGGCGAACCGCTTCATCCGGGCCATCCACGATGTTCATCCGGCGGCATAGCCGGACAAAATCCATTTTGGCCGCTTCCTCAAAGAGATTGCTCTTAACCTGTTTCAGGTAGGCGCGTATTAGGCCCAGGTCCAGATCGTCCGGGGTTGCAACATGGTTCATGCGGTCGTCATACGGCACAGTAGCCGCCAGCCCCATCAATTCCACTTCATCCTGATGCTTGGCCCGAACTGTCACCGAACCCTTGCGAATATAATAGGCGAACACCCTCTCACTTTTTGCCAGAGACACCGGGGCCTTGTAGGGCCTGGTCTGACCGCCCATGGCCCAGAGTACCAGAATGTGTTTGCCGTCTATTTCACATGGAGCCATGATCGGGTGATAATAAGGCACCATCCGGTAGCCAAGCTCCACGATTTCCTTCTGTATGGCGTCAAGCTTCCCGGCGGGCATCCCTTGTTGTGGCAGGACAGGTCTACCGTTTTTTTCGCCTACTCCAATAATGATGTACCCACCACCGAGGTTGTGAAAATCATTGGCAAAGGCGCACATGGTATGTAAAATCTTTTGCGGGTTCCAGCCGGCCTTGAACTCAAGCCGCTCCCATTCAACTGTGCGGGCAATGAGTAGGTCGTTTATGTTGATTGGAAGGTTCATTTTAATCCCTTTTCAAACCACGAAACACACTAACTACTCGAAAAAATATTCCGTTTTTTTATCAAGCCTTGACAAAAAAATCCGATAATAATATAAAGCCGATACTCATCGGCCATCCCGTTTGGGTGTAAGAGCCGAAGGAGATGGGTCTGCCGTCCGAGCAGACCTTTTTTATTTGATGCGGTTTGCATATTTTCTCTCAAAACAGACTTGCCCATTTTTTACCATCCTTAACTTTTCACTTTTAGTTTTTCACTTTTCACTCTTATCTCCCCTGTCAGCAGCTTCTACATCAACCCCTTTTTCTGTTCGTGAAGTGCGGTTTCCTTCCTGCGCAGCAGCTCAATTTCCCGGTCACAGGTGGAAAGGATGGCGGCGATGCGGGTTTGTTCGTCCTCCGAGGGGACATTCGCTTTTACTTGTGAGAAAAGACGAAACTTCAAATTCAAAGTATCAGACACAAGTCCTCGTGAAAAACGATGGAAAAGGTGAATCATGGGCGGATGCTTAAAAAAATATCCGAAAAAACTCGGTGAATGCCCATTCTTAGGTATACAAATTGTGTATGCCGGACTGACTATCCCTTCCAAAGTAGATACGGCTGAAACGCCCTGCCACATCCACATCGTGTTGTAACCGATGTCACCAAGTACAATTCGTTTATATTTGCTCTTGTCAGCATTCGAAGTAACTTTACGCTCGACTTCATCACGAGGTATTACACCCCGGTCAGATGTAATTGCCAAAAGGGGAAAATCGGGGGCGGTTTCTTTACGTTCCTTGAAGCAAGCATTCAGCTTACAAGCCTTCCACCCCTCCGGTAGCTCACCTTTTTTCTGAACCGGTTTGCCAAACTTCGGAAACCGCATCCGGCCGGTGAAAAGCCGCTGCATCAGTCCTCTTTTCAGCCGCTGTTTGGCGTCGATCAGCTTGCCCACCTGCTCAATGGCCCGGTCCCAGGCAGAGAGGATTTCAGCTATTTTTTTCTGTTCAGGGAGAGGAGGAAGGGGGATAGGTACCCCAGATAAGAGTTGAGTATTCAGACACGACATCGTTCCGCCAACGGCAATGCTTCGTATGTAGTGTTTGGTTGGCTCTCTGAGGAGATAGGCACTTAAAAACTGAGGAAATATTTTCTGTCTGTTACTTCTTACTCGAAGCAAGCGTCCAGAGAACAACCAACCAGAGGCATTTGCGCTGTACCGGTTTTTTATGCTCCCAGACCGGGCCGATGAGGCCTCTGGCAATACAGGAAGCTGGAAAATTAGTCAATTCGGCGATTAGATCACCTTGTTGCGAATTATTCGCAATAAATGGC
>QMVM01000328.1 GCA_003661105.1 Methanosarcinales archaeon
ACTACAGTGGCATACCCAGTGTCATATGGATCACTAACATCAACCCCAAGATACTTCCTACGATAACGATAAGCCTGAAACTGCCTGCCGCACTTGCCAGCATTAGCTGAGTTAGTCCAATCCCACTGAGCACTTACTAGGCAGGACGACGGAGTAGCGAGTACCATTGGGTAGTCTGCTATGTCTTCCCCGTCTGGGACAGTTGGCTGAATAAGTCCACTCTCTGTTCTCCTGAAGTGAAAAAAGATGTAGGGTATTTGCTTGTTCCTTTGGTAATCTCCGTTGCCTATATAACCAGTCAGCAGGTGAGCTGGGGCATCAACTCCGTGGTAGGTCTCGCCCCCTTCGTAGTATCTCCAATCAGAGAATTCTTCGTTCCAGTAATAGGTGAAGGTAGTTTTTATCGTTGGTGTTAGTGACAGTATTGATACATAGTAGACCTCTCTGGTTACTGCCTTCCTCACGGACACAGAATTAGCTACGTCTACGCCAGAATTCTGCACCTGGTCTCCGTTATACTCAACCAAATCTTCGGTTAAGCCGGTAGTAAACGGTGGCACCTCTACTGGCATTATTGGTCTAGGCAGACCACCACTCAGACCTAAGATTGTGGCTGGGTAGAATGACTTCAGGCCTATGTCAAAGACCAGTTCCCTAGGTGCGCTAGCTGTGAAGTCTCTCTCTGAATACAACCACCTAACCTTCTTGTCGTATGAGTCGTATATGCCGAATACATCAGCCTTCTCTTCAGAAGAGATGTCTCGGTAAAAGGTGTCTATCTTGTTTGATATTGTGGAAGAACCCCAATCACCAAACTCGTTTGGGGCCAGCAGGTATATGCCATCATCACCCCAATACATAACACCGCCATCTACAACAACTATTGAGTTCGGTGCGGTGGTACCATGCTCTGTTACCTTTGTAACTATGTGGCTGTTGGCAGTAAAACCACCGTCTGTGCCACCAGAGATTCTCCAAACACCATTCTCCGCAAGGACAAACAGGCCAGCACCAAGTGACACCATGTGTTGTATGTTGTATGCCCCGTCTAACTTAACGAAGCCACCGTCTGTGTCTAGTAGGTCTGGGGCTTTCTCTGAGGTTGGATCACCATCTTGGTAGCACTTTGCTATTGAAGCTATGTTCTGCACAAGCTGGCTATATGCCACATAAGAAGACAGGTTTGGTGACCTTTTGTCCCCACTAACCACTTCACCAGAGAAGCCACTATACCAGACCCTTCCACTGAACTCTGCAACAACAGAAGCCCCACCCGGAGTCTCATCTACAGGCAAGACGCCAACCATCTCTGTGAGTTGTGGATACAACACATGCATCTTGTCAACTTCCTCTTTCCTGCTTGTCCCCCTTCGCATGAGATCAATGATAAAGTAACCAGAAGGTGCCCGGAAAGTCCCCGGCGGATTGTTGGCCATTGCTGTGACGTTGAGCCGGAGTTGCACTGGGTCGTCTGCAACGGACAGGCTATATAAGCCGTAAGTTGTCGCATCTGAGTTAGAGGGCCAAGAGGTGGTGTGAACCCTGTTCCAGATAATTAATGTGTCTTCGGCAGGAGGGAAGTGCCCACCATTGTGGTAGCGGGGGCGGGGGACAGCCCATGTCTGGTTCCGCAGGTTGTATGTGTGTGGAGGGGAGCGAACTGGTGGCCTGATTGACAGACCCAACCCCTCCAGTAAGTCTACTGTGGGGTCAGAGTCTAGTGGGTCATCAACACCAAAAGAGTCTCTCACCTGGGGGAATGTCTCAGTCCTTGTAATACCAGAGTTAATGCTGTAGGAGAAGATGTTTACAGCCCTTGCGCCTGTGGCAACCACTAGCTTCCCATCAACCACAGCATAAGAGAACCTCTTCAAATCCCCTTGAGCTATTGGAAGAATCTCTGTGTGATAGAGTCCACCACTAAGGGAGACTCCACCAGTGTTATAAAAGAATAAGTCAGGGCCAATCTGTGTTACTAGGAACGTTTGGGCACCATTGCCACCAGCATTCGTCCATTGTGTTGTGCTTGTTATAAGCCCAACAGTCTCATCATAGGCTGTGCTAGCGGTTCTTATGTTATACGGTGACTCCACATCCATGCCAAGTCTGCGCTTCCTGCTTCCGTCCTTCTGCAAGACAAAGTTATCCTCATCGATAGAAGCATTCTCTGGGAAGGTTAGGGGGCTAGCCTCTGTTACTAAGCCACCAACGAAGGTGTTAAACTCAGCCGTCTCTTTGTTTCTTGGCATTTGTGTTGCGCTCCTTTTTGGCTAAGTAAGAACTCACCGCGCTGGCAATCTCACTGCGAGAGGTATACCTGCCCCTTAGCGCAACAGGCATAGACCCCTTGCCACTATACTTAATTCTATACAAACCTGTGCTTGTAGGCTCTACTAGGTAGTCCACCTTAACTCCTTGTGAAAGTTGAATCAACAGGAGACTTACGAGACTTCCTGCCATAGTTTGGGTATTTGATACCACCAGCTAACCGACGAGACTTACGGGCTAACCACCTACGTTGCCTACCAGACTCTTGCTCAGCCTTCTGGTCAACCACCTGCTTTAACTTAAAAGCTGCCTTAGCTTTAGCCTCCTCAATGAGTGAGATGAAAGCCATGTCTGGCAGGTCAGGAATGAAGGAGTCTGTCATAGTCCAGCTAGGCATTACATAAGCCTGTGCCTGTATCTTGGACTCTTGTAGTGTCGTATCAACTGTGTTGTCAAAGGCATCAAACACAATGTCTTGG
>QMVM01000329.1 GCA_003661105.1 Methanosarcinales archaeon
TTCCAACACAGACTCACCTCATTCTATACACCATGACCGCAGCATCATCCCGTTCAATTCTCCAGTCAGTGATGATCTTTTCCGCTAATTCATACACATCTCCCGAGATCAGATCATAGCGCGATATATCTACCAGTTCTTCCACACCGTCGGTGAACATTATCACCAACGCGCCTTTACCTATTGCCAAAGTTTCAGGTATTAATTTTTTGAATCCACCACCTATGATGCCGTAGTCACTGTCAAGGCGAAAAGTTTTCGAATTTTCAACAATGACACGCGTGTTACCGATTCCGGCATAAGTTAATTCACCTTTCTTTTCATCAATGACTGCGATACCCATCGCAGCGCCTCGTGTTCCGCGTAATTCCCTATCACACCCGGTAAAAATCTCCTGCAAAGATTCTGACCGGTGACAAGCGATATAATTTACTGCCGCTTTCGCTGCTATCTCCGCGTCCTTGCCATGACCGAGACCATCAACGATACAAAGAGTGGTCTTTGCACCGTATTCCCAATAACCACACTCATCGCCACAATATGGTGCGTTGTCGAGTGCGTGTTTTACTGTTGCTATCTGCATTGCTGCCACTTCCTTGTAACAATGCGAGTTCCCGTACCCACCTCCGAGGTTATATAAAACTCATCCATCAATCGTTTGACACCGGGCAAGCCTCCGCCCAAACCATGATTGGTAGAAAAGCCGTCTTGCATCGCATGTTTCAGATCAGGGATACCGGGACCTTCATCTTCCGCGATGATTTCGATACCCGCCCTGCCGTTTTGCTTTATGGCGATCATGGTTAGCGTTCCGCCCTTTTGGGTATGGAAAACGAGATTGTCTGTTAATTCGGAAACACTTGTGACTACACAACACGACCCCACGTCTGAAAGTCCGATTGATTTTGCCAGTAACCTGGACACAATCTGGGCTTTTGCTATACAAGGCTCTTTATCGACCTTTACAGTAAAAACATCGTTTCCTGATTCTGTCATTATAGTTTACTCATATAATCTTTCGTTTTGTCAATTCAATTGTTGCCACGGTGTGCCCGGGAACCGATTCGATCTCGAAACTGCTGACCAACCTCTTCGTGCCGGGAAGACCTGCTCCAAGACCTTTGCTGGTACTGAAACCAAATTCCATTGCCTGTGCTAAGTCCTCTATCCCGGGTCCGGAATCCTCGACAACTACATGGACTATAATGTCCCGTTCATTCGACAGGTCAGAAAGAGTGCAAAATCCGTTGCTTGCATACTGAATTACATTTCGGGTCAGTTCAGAGATGGCGGTAGCAAGCCGTGTTTGGTCTGCAGAACCAAAGCCCCGGTCACGCGCCATATCCCGCCCTGCGCTTCGTGCTGCAATGATGTCCCGTGTGTCCCGGATCTCTATCTGCACCCCATCCATGGTTCTAACCTCCTTTCTTTGAGGGCGGTTGTAGCTCTGGATTTAATCAGTTCATTAATATTGTCCACGGCTTGATCGAGATTGAGTGCGGTTTCAACACCAATTAGCTCGCGCCCCATCTCTACCAGGGTAATCGCTACGGACGGCTGCATCCCGCAAAGGACAACTTCAGCACCAAGAAGTCGAACCATAGTAGCGGTATTATTAAGCACCCTTGCCATGAAGGAATCCACTACATCAAGCGCGGTTATATCTATAACTACGCCGTTTGCATCAATTTCACTCACCTTCGCCAGAACATCGGTCTGGAATTCGATCGCCTCCTCGTCGGTCAGATCTATCTGGATAGACGTTATTAAAATATCCTTCAGTTTTAAGATCGGGATTTTCATAATATCCTCCTCATTTTTTGGACTCGATCTGCAAACCGACCATGATAAAAGCTTCCGCAAGTCCTGCACGCAGTGTTCCGCACGTGCGAACGTTTTTTATATTTATTTCGAGTTTCGTCAATGTCTGGGCTACTTCCGCACTGATACCGGTAATTATAACCTCCGCACCAAGCATCTTTGCAGCGGTTACTGTTTTTAGCAGATGCTGAGCCACTTTTGTATCGATTACAGGAATACCGGCAATATCAAGAATTGCCACTCTCGCCTCAAGCTTGACAATACAATTAAGCAGACTCTCCATTAATAACACGGAGCGTTGTGTATCTATTACACCAACCAGTGGCAGCAACACAATCTCATCCCATAACTTCAGAACCGGCGTTGAGAGTTCAAAGATTACCTGCTGCTGGCTAATAAGTTGTTCAGTGATAGCCTTCATCTCGGAGATGTCTCGCGCAATAGCATAGACACCTGCGATGTTGCCCGACCTATCCCGGTACACCGACGCATTCCATGAGACCGGGATACGGCTACCTTCACGATCAATCAGTTCCAGTTCGTAGTCTCTAACCTTCTCCTCTTTAAACGCCATTGCAGCACCTCGCTCTGTCCTATTAGGATCCGTGAAATACTGCTTAAACAAAGATCCGATTACCTTCTCTCACGGCACGCCGGTAACCTCCACAGTCCGCTGGTTAGCATCCGTGATGATACCTTCCTTGTCGAAAGTGACCATCATGTCAAGACTTGCATCGATCAGACCGCGAGAGTTGTGCTACAATTCGTGCTGTTCATCTTCTGATGATTTTCGCTTCTCTTCCATATCCTATTCACCCCTTTTTTGTTATCCATATAACCCAAATGTTCGCCGGTTTTTGGATACTCGGCTACTATGGCTTTCTTTAACAACCAATATTCACTTTTCAGTCGTATGAAA
>QMVM01000330.1 GCA_003661105.1 Methanosarcinales archaeon
CCCCTTGTCCATGATCCTCCTGATGAACGGATCTCCTATCCTGATCCTGCGTTCTATTTCATCGGGTGTGCGTACAATAATATCCATGGGCAGGAATTTAGGTCTTGCGATCATGGAAATCTCGGCTGCTTTGCGGATAGGCGAGCCCTCGAGATCCATTACGACCAGAATATCCAGATCACTCTCTGCGGTTGGCTTTCCCCATGCCCGTGAGCCAAAGAGGATCACCTTGTCTGGATGGAAGTGTTTCACGATCTTTGAGACCATCTCTGAAAGAAGATTGCTTGTAACATCTGGAACGGTCGGGCGGGCTGTGTCGGTCACTTTCACACCCTCCTCAAGTCCACATCCACAACCGCAGTCGCATCGTTCCCGAAGACATCCACGACCCTGATTGCGATTGAATACTCCCTGCCTCTTCCGAGTTCCTTTGACGTCTTCGTTGGTACGGTCTTGACCCTCTTGCCGAATCCTCTGAATGCCTGCCATTCCGATTTGAAGGTGAGTCCATCGTAATCCCAGTCCACAGCCCAGTAATCGAGGAGCGCTGCAAAGTTATCCCGCGCAATCGCCCTCACCTTCAGCCTCTCCTTCTCTTTCTCGATTGGAATGTCAAAAAGCACGTATTTATCGATTCCAATGGTAACCTTCGCTTTATCTGAAGAAGCCTCAATCATAGGCTTTAACACTTTGAGATACGGCTTTTCGTGGAAGAATATCTTCTCCTTTAGCGGTTCAATCTCTTCCTCGCTCTTTGCCTTCTTGAGATATTCGTAGACCTCTGGCGGAATATTCTTGCTCACAACCTGCACGTTCCACTTATCCGCCTCAGCGCGTTTTCTTGCGGCAAGCAGTTCGTTGTAGTTGTATTCGTAGTCCCAGCCGAGAATGACGAGCCGCTTAAAACCCCTGCCATCGAGATGGTCTGCCCTGCGTGCAAGTTCTTCGACTTTCTTTGCTGGAACCGGTCTGTCAGGATAACTCACCCACACGAGCTCGGTGACGCCATCCTCTGCCTTCCTCACACCCATGTCGGAGAAGTCCTTGCGCGGCGTTGCGCCGTACAGTTTCAGGATGATTCGCTGCATCTCATATATCCGTGCGCCGTGCAGGTAGATCATCTGGCGCTGGTAGTTGCCTATGTTTTCGATTAAGAATGGCTTTGCATCCTGATTTACAAGCCGGTTTCGTATGATCTGGATCGCAACCTTCGAGAAGTCTGAGCCGATCCAGCGGCGGTTCAGTTTCTCTGCAACCGCGAGGGTTGTGCCTGACCCGGGGAAGAAGTCTGCGACGAGATCGCCGTTGTCTGATGACGCTAAAATAATTTTCTCCAAAAGTCTTTCTGGTTTTTGAGTATTGAAATCAACTCTTTCCTTCTCCATAGGATTTAAGGCAGGTATCTCCCAAATATCAGTTGGGAGTTTAAGAATATCATCCGAACTTATCCTTGCACCCTTTGGATTTTGAGCTCGCTTAAGTGCTTTTTCTGTTCTTGGAATTTTTATTCTTTCTGGATAAAATTTATATTTACCACTTTTAGCATAATACAATATATTATCATGTTTTTTAGCATATTCTTCTTTTCCCGCCCCTCCTGTTGCATAATGCCAAATAATTTCGTTTCTAAATCCGGGGACCGATTTTCCCCCTTCCGTTCCGCCTTTCCCAAACACCTCATCCATCATCACCTTCACATAATGCCCGCAGTGCCAATCGCAGTGCACATAGATACTCCCGTTATCAGCAAGCAGCCGTTTCATCAGTTGCAGTCTTGGATAGAGCATATCCAGGAAAGAATCAATCCCGCCCACCCAGATGTCCTTGTATGCAAGCCGCTCGATCACAGATGGCGATTTCGTGACAGACTCGCCCTCGATCACAAAACTGGCATAATAGTTTTCACCAGTCCAGAACGGCGGATCGATGTAGATCAGGTTGATCTTGCCCTCATAGCCCTGTGCAAGCAACGTCTGCATCGCAAGGAGGTTATCGCCCCAGATCAGGCGGTTGGTTCTGGACTTGTCGATCTCCGGGCGGGTCAGGTCTTCTGTGAAATAGGAGATCTTGGTCTGGTCACGGTGCGGGTTCGGAATCACGATCTCTGCGGTCTGGAATTCGATGTCCTTTGGGTTTGGGGCTCGTCTGGGCTTGCTGTCCCAGATGAGGCGCGCAGAGTCTTTCTTTCGGCGGGTGTGGTTGTTGTTTGGCATGGTCAGACCTATTGATCGAGAAACTTCTTTTTTACAGTTTATTCAACGCCCATCATATATATCTGTCTAAATGGCATGGCAAAAGTGTGTCTGGAAATTATTAAGCCATTCAAGGACATGGACAAAAATATTATAACAAAGTAGCTGCATCGGTATTCGGTTAAGACATAATAAAGCATCCCACAATAAATAAACTGCCAGAATGCGAGACTCGATGGTGACATCCCATTTTGGCAAAATCTCCAATCTTTCAATTCAGTTCTGCTCTATTAATAATCATTGTTGCTGTATAATCGTCGATTTCCTTTATTTCATACTCTTTGATTGTCAGGTGTTTGTTGAACAGCGGGCAATCAAGTACAAGGCTTTCAAACTCTCCGCCCTCTCCTGCAATATTGATGTTGATTTTGTTATTCAACTCCACAAGTTTATCAACTTCATAAGATGTGATAATTTTTCCAAGCCACGAAGCATCAAGTCCGTATGCTGCAATGCTTGTGAAGATAAAC
>QMVM01000331.1 GCA_003661105.1 Methanosarcinales archaeon
CACCTGTGTTGTCATTTTGACCGAAGGGAGAAATCTGTAAATTCCACATGTTATAGCTAACAACAGATTCCTCGCTACGTTCGGAATGACACGAATGGGTAGCTTTCGTTCGGGCACTATATATGAAGATCGATTAGAGGTGGTTTCTCCTGGGCGTCTTCCTAACGGCATCACTCCACAGCGTATGATAACGGGTTGCCGTTCATCCCGGAACCAATTACTCAAAGATGTCATGAGAGACTACGGTTATCTTGAACACATGGGCATGGGGGTGCCTAGAAAAATTGTTAAAGAAATGCAGAAACACAACGGCACTTCGCCTGATTTGGTCGAGGACGAAAAACGTTTTTTGGTAAGGTTGTGGAATAAAAATGATACTGGTAGTTCCTGTGGCTGATCTGCGGACCGAAACGGAAGACCACGCCGTTCAAACTAGCGCGGACGCAGTTTGATGCCTTGTGCGAGAAGAGGATAAAGCAGAATAGGCTCATTTTGCCCAGAGGCCGTGAATGAGTACTCAAAAGACCGACCTCACATTTGCTCTATTGAACAGGCTTTTGCATCATTGTCACTGATCAACAGAAATCGCATGCGTTTACTCGTCAATCATCTTTCAAGGTTGTACTTCCGTAGGCAGCCAGAACAGCCTGCTCCATACGGGCGATTTCCCCATCCGACATGAAATCGAAGTGGCTCACGCGTTTCCGTGCCGAAAGCCGACCGTTGTTTTGGAGGCAGAAACGGATAAAGAGATCAATCTGCCGGTCGGGCATGTCCACGATCTCCTGGATGGCTTTCTTGGTTTTGTAGTAGTTGGCCAGGAACGTCAATTCGCTGGCGAGCTCCGTATCGATAGTCTGGTCGATAAATCGAAAAAGCGCCTCCGCTTGCGGCGTCATATCAATATAGCGGTACCATATGGCCGTATCATTTTGAACGATCATACGGCCGTCTTCATCGAGCGAGTATTCCACCAAGGGCATGAGCTGCCGTGAAAATGCTTCCAGAGAGGCGTCATAGTCGGCTGGATTTTTCAGCATGGACGCTGAGATAGGAAACATGACGCCCTCGGGTGTGAAACCCCGTCGTGCGAGAATATTGTGGATCAGAAAGCGGTGGATTCGGCCATTGCCGTCCTCGAACGGATGCAGAAAGACAAATCCATAGGCGATAGCGGCTGCCTGAATCACCACGGACACGCCTCCGGTATTCATGCGCTCGTGGGCGGCTGTCAGGCCGTCCATCAGGTCGGCCAGGTCCTCTGGCTTTGGACATGCGAAGTGGATTCGTTCCTTCTGCCAGGCGACCGTATCGCCGACATAGTTCTGGCTCGACCGGTAATCGGAATCTCGGAATCGTGTATCGACAATGCGGTTCTGTACCTCGATCAATTGCGATTTCCGGCAGAAGTCCTCTTGTTCCGCTGTTTGAAGCAGGGCCACGAAGCGCTCGGTCCTGGTCGAGGTGGGTTTGATATGTTCGATCTCAAAGGACGATTTCGTCTCCTTGGTGTAAAGGTACCCAAGCGCCCGCTTCAATAACTCCGCAGAATAGCCGGCCACCACTTGCCGACAACGTTTGGGCAAGTTGGCCTTTTCGAAGTCGCGAAGCGTATCTGTGCGTCGAATCGCCGGGCAGAACCGGCTGTCACCCAGCAAGTTGTCGTTGATCCGTTGCCGCCGAACCTGGCGGACCGGAGCGACCGTATAATATTCATCCGGTTCGAGCAGATCGATGTAGTTCCCCCGCTTCAGGTCATCCAGCGGAAGCGTTTTACCGGTCAGGAATTCGTACAGGAACCACAAGCGCCTGGCATACTTGCCGGTCGGTTTGGACCGAACATGGACCAAGAGGTCTTCCTCCGCAATCTTCTGAAACAAGATGCTGAGGATTGCGAGGTTCGTCCCGTCATATTTGAACGCAAATTCGAGATGGTCGCCAAGCGTGTCCCCCGGCCAATACTTGGACGGGTAGACTTCTTCGATGACGCTTTCACTCGAATCTATACGGTGAATACCGCTGGCTGTTACCAGGGATTTGTGCCAGTTCGGGATGACATCGAGGTCGTACCGCTCGATAAGCGCCGCATACCCTGCGGACCTGTATATCGATTTATCCTGATTGTTTCCAACCATGGCTTCCTCCAGAAAAACGATTACGTTACAAGAATTATCGTTATATTATAGCATAAGTCAAGAAAAATAATTACAAACTCACGGCTGAGCGCTCTCGTCTCAACAAGAAAAACAGTTACAGACCAATACAGTTCGGCATATTTATTGCTGCCGTTTATTACCATAGAACCGGACGGTATTGATGAAAATTTTCGACGGGAAACC
The DNA here is from genome assembly GCA_003661105.1 of Methanosarcinales archaeon. GTDB lineage: Archaea > Halobacteriota > Methanosarcinia > Methanosarcinales > Methanogasteraceae > Methanogaster_A. Next base: position 2,340 of record QMVM01000331.1, read on the forward strand.
ATCTGGCTCTATCCTTTCCGCAGTGGTTTTCAACCTTCCTGGAGGAATGGATGAGCATCCGGATCTTTATCGAATTGAGGTGAATGGAGGATGCAGCCTACTTCTCTGGGTTAACCAGATTCCAAAAAGAATATCAGTATCCTCTTATGGCTTGACCGAGTTAAATAGATACACTTTCGATGTGGTTATTATAATAATGACCATACTTATCATATAGAGAATTTACTAAAAAGTTTTAGGCATCCTTCATGGCAGGCCAAAAGTAGTTTACACTTTGTTCATCCTGTATTTTGGCAGTGAAATTTGAAATTAGATACTTGAAATTGGGGAAAACACAAAGATGTAGATGCATTACCTAA
>QMVM01000332.1 GCA_003661105.1 Methanosarcinales archaeon
AGGACATAACCGAGTCAATCAGCGACCTCAAAGCCACGATAAGGCGCCTTGACTCCGAAGCCCGCCGGCTATTTATGGAGACTTTCGCACAGGCGCGGGAGAAATTCAAACAGATTTTCGGGCAACTTTTTGAGGGCGGCGAGGCGGATTTATCCCTAACCGACGAGGACGACCCGCTCACCTCGGATATTGCGATAAAGGTCAAGCCGGCGGGGAAAAAGACGCTTTCTCTGACGCAACTTTCCGCCGGCGAGAAGGCACTGACCGCACTGGCGCTGTTGTTCGGGCTGTATCTGGTCAAGCCGGCGCCGTTCTGTATGATGGACGAGGTTGACGCCCCGTTAGACGACGCCAATGTGGAGCGCTTCCTCAAACTTGTGCGCACATTCAGCAGGGAGATTCAATTTATCATTATCTCGCACAACACCAGAACTCTGGAAAGCGCCGATTATCTCTACGGCGTCTCTATGGAAAAGGACGGCGTGTCCCGGGTGTTCTCGGTGAAAATGAGCGACCTGCAACTGCAGTTTGAATGAGGTATGAAACCGAAGGTCAAAATACTCACGGTGGGGAAACCGGAAAAGTGGGCATATCCTGCGGTGGAGCACTGGAAAAAGCGAATCCAAGCATTGGGAGATGTGGAGATAATATCCCTGCGCTCGGACACGAAAAAATTGGATGATATTGTAAAATCGCCGGCGGAATTTCCGATAGCGCTCACCCGAAGCGGGAAAATGCTCACCTCACCCCAATGGGCGGAGATGCTTGAGGAATTTGCCATCGTGGGTATCGTGCCGATATTTCTAATCGGGGATGCCGAGGGACTGCCGCAGAAAATCATCGCCCAGTGCAAAAGGCGAATCTCCCTTTCGCCCGCAACATTTCAGCACGATGTTGCACTGATTGTGTTGCTGGAGCAAATATATCGGGCGCTGACGATTATGGCAAAACTTCCGTATCATCGTGGGGAGTAAATCCCGCCTAAATTTGTTGGAAAATGTTGCCGATATGATTAAATTTGCCCTATGGCAAAAGTGCTGATAACCGGCGCCACGGGATTTGTGGGGAGCCACGCCGCCGAACTTTTCCGGGATGAGGGCTTTGAGGTGATTGCGTTGGTGCGCAACCAATCCCGGGTGAAGGCGCTTCCCGTGGGCGTAAAGCCGCTGGTGGGCTCGCTCTTTGAACCCGAAAAATACGCCGAAACTCTGGCGGAAATTGATTATCTCGTCCACATCGCCGGGCTGACCAAGGCACGCCACAAAGAGGATTTCTACCGCGTGAACGCAGAGGGGACAAAAAGTCTTCTTGAGGGCGCCCTGCGATATTGCGGCGAAAATTTTGTGCGGTTTTTCTATCTTGGCTCGCAGGCGGGCACACGCCCCTCACGGGAACCTATAGATGAAACAGTCCCGCCGGCGCCCCTGACGGACTATGGAATCAGCAAAATGCTTGGCGAAAAATACGCCCGGCAGTATATGGACAGACTGCCCGTGTCGGTGGTGCGTGCGCCTGCGGTGTATGGTCCCCGGGATAAGGACATATATTTCTATTTCCGCCTCGCCGCCAAGGGATTTTTGCCGCTGGTGGGCAATCCCGACAGGAGAGTCTCGCTGATATATGTCAAAGACCTTGCGAGGGCAATTTTTCTGGCGACGACTCATCCTGCGGCGGTGGGCGAGATATTTTTCGCCACCGATGGTAAGCCCCACACCTGGCGGGAGGTCGCCGACGAAATTGACCGGGCAATCCCGGGGAGAAAAATCAGGGTTCGCCTGCCCGGATGGATAATGTGGGTTGCGGCATTCTTTGATGTGACCACATCGTTTGTGCTGAGGAAAGCGCCGCTTTTGTATTTCAAGCGCGTGAGGGAACTTTTGGGCGAATGGGTCGCCGACAGTTCCAAAATTGAAGAAAAACTCGGATTTGCCCCCCAATACGACCTCGCAAGAGGAGTCTCGGAGACGGCGGAATGGTATAGACAGCACGGCTGGATATAATCAGTTCCAGCGCGGGGATTTTTTCCTGCGCTCAATGAGGGTCTGGATTTTCTCGCTGAGGGTGGGCAGTTTAAATGGCTTCATCAGAAAACATCCCCTGCCCGACTGGAGGAGTTTTTCAATTTCCGCCTCGGGCTTTTTGCCGGAGATGACAATTATGGGCGTGCGCGGGAATTTTTTTGCGATTGTCCACACCAGATCGTCGCCGGAGACATCGGGCAACATCGTGTCCACGATGGCAAGGTCGGGCTGGTTCTTCTCAAAAAATTTCAGCGCCTCCCTGGCTGACCTGAAACTGTGAACTTTGTATCCCTCTTTGGTCAGATAGTTTTTGAACAGTTTGTTCAGGGTCAAATCGTCCTCCACCAAAAGCAGATTAGCCGACTCAAACTTTTTGGGAGGTTCAGGTTCAGGTTTTGGCTGAGTGGTGGCGGGTATATACAGGTCAAACTTTGTTCCCTCGCCGGGGGTGGAATCCACCTCAATTGCGCCGCCCATTCCAGTTATGTAGCGGTAGACCATAGAAAGCCCGAGTCCTGTGCCCTCGCCCTCTTTTTTGGTGGTGAAAAATGGGTCAAAAATTCTGGGCAGGTTTTCGGGAGGAATTCCCACGCCGGTGTCCTTGACTGTGATGACCACATACTCGCCGGGGTTCAGCCCGGGCACCTCGCCCTCACGAAC